>CAYHXS010000020.1:0-5948 GCA_964360665.1 uncultured Candidatus Saccharibacteria bacterium
AACCCGTGTTTTGGCCTTGAGAAGGCCACGTCCTAGGCCACTAGACGATAGGGCCGTATCTTATGATAAACCATTAAAAGTTTATCAAATCTGCCTTATTTCCTCAACTATTTTGTCCAAGCCAATCGCCCTGGACGCTTTTATCAGAATCAAATCGCCTTTTTTTATTAATTTCTGCACTTCCAGCTTCGCCTCATCCGCCGTGTCAAAACAATAAACGCTTTTCTTCGCCATTCCCCCTTTTTCCGCCGCATCGGCTATAAATTTGGCGCGCGCTCCAACAGCGATCAGAATATCAAATTTGTCCGGTATCAGCCGCCCGATTGCTTCGTGCGCTTCCGCCGTATACTTGCCGATTTCCAGCATGTCACCGAACACCGCCACTTTTCTTTTCGCCTTGATACTTTCCGCCGTTTCAATCGCGGCCCTCATGGAAAGCGGCGACGCGTTATAAGAATCATCCATTATATAAGTTCCTTTGACGCCCATTATCAGTTTCCCGCGGCTGGCCGGAGCTTCATAATTTCTCAGCGCTTCCGCTATTTTAATAAGATTCACCCCAAAAATAATTCCGATGCAGGCGGCGGCGGCGGCAGAGTACGCTTGCGCCTTGCCAAAACAATTATCAAGGCGCACGGGAACAAAACTTCCGCCATATTCAAGCTTAAAAGCAATACCGCCGGGCTTTTCGCCATTCATTCTTGTTTCAAAATTACTTATCCTTATAGTCGCCCCCTCGCCAAAACCGAAAGTCATAATATGGGCGCGAGTCCGGTCTTTCATTTCAAAAACTGCTTCATCGTCATAATTCAAAACCGCAAAGCTGGTTACCGGCAGTCCTTCAACCAATTTTGATTTTTCCCGCGCCAAAGCCTCGGGCCCGCTAAAAAATTCCACGTGAACCGGAATCTCGCCGATTGCCGTTACCACTCCGATTTGCGGCTTGGCAATATCCAAAAGATATTTCATGTCGCCGGGCTTATCAACGCCATATTCCAAAATCAAAATCTCCGGATATTTCAAACGGATAACCAGTCTCAGTAAAGCCATGAAAATAACCTTTGGCCAGAATAATCTCCCCGCGATTTCCTTATAATCTCCCAAAATGGTAAGCGGGACGCCAATTTCATTGTTGAAGTTTTTATTGTTCGCCCGCGCGTGCCGGTACCGGGAAATCACGGCGAGAATCGCGTCTTTAGCGGAAGTTTTGCCGACGCTTCCGGTAACCGCGACAATTCCCGGCTGGTATTTTTTCAACGTCAAAATCGCCAATTTTTTGATTAGATTCTGCAGATATTCTTTTAATTGCTTTTCTTTCATGTTTAAAAATAAATTATTCCAGACGATCCGGCGGAATATTGTAATAATTCAGAATATATTCCGTTAATTCGCGGAAAGCCGGCACCACCGTAAGGCCGGCCAGCGGCGCCCCCGCCGGCTTATCCAAACGGATTAAAACCGTAAAACGCGGATTGAAAGCCGGCGCGAACCCGACATAAGTATGGATGTACTCCTCAGTATAACCGCCGCGCTTGAAATCAGGAATCTGGGCAGTGCCTGTTTTTCCGGCAATATCATATTTCGGAATTCTGGCAATCATCGCCTTGTTGACGGCCGACAGCATCATTGCCGTCACTTGCCGCGCGGCTTCTTCGGAAATAACCCGGCGAATTGCGAACGGTGATTCTTCCCCGGTTAAATACGGCCGCATCAATGTTCCGCCGTTAGCAATGACCGAAATCGCGTTAATCAACTGAATGGGTGTCAGGGAAATCCCCTGTCCGAATGAAGCAGTGGCAAAATTAATTTCCCGGAAACTTTTCTTCAAATTATCCAGATTTCCATTCAATTCTCCGGGAAATTTTAATCCGGTTTTCTCGCCAAATCCGAATTTAACCAGATAATTATAAAATAAATCGTTGCCAAGCTGCCTTTCGGCAAAAGCCGCCCCGGTATTGATTGACTCTTCAATCACCTCCGTCATAGTCACTTTACCGTGCGCCTTTTTATCCCAATTTTTAATGGTCCAGCCGTCCAAAGACAAAGAACCGGAATCGTAAAAAGTAGTTTGCGGAGTAATTTTTTTAGCGTCCAGACCGCCGGCCATAGTAATCACCTTCATCACTGAACCCGGTTCATAAATCGCCTGCGCCGCCGGATTCAAAAAATTCTGCAATTTATACTGTGAATAATCATTCGGGTCAAAACTTGGCTGTCCACCCATCGCCAGAATTTTTCCGGTTTTTGGTTCCTGAACGATAAACAGTCCCTTTTCAGCTTTAAATTTCAAAATTAAATTCTGCAGAATATCCTCCGCCCTTGTCTGGATATTGGGGTCAATGGTCAATTGGATATTTTTCCCGTGAACCGGGTCCGTAATCTGCCCATTCTCCATCTTGCCGGCCGTACCGGCTAAAAATTCATCGTAATAAAACTCCAGACCGTACTTGCCGGCCAGATTGGAATCTTCGGCAGATTGCCCGACAAAACCCAGAACATTGGCGGCTAAATTCCTGAACGGATAAAACCGCCCGTTTGTTTCTTCCGTATAAATTCCTTTCAGGCCCAATTTTTGTATTGCCTGGATTTGCGCCACTGATGCTTTTTTCACTAAAAGCTCGTATTCATCTTTTGGTTTATTAAACATTTCCACAAGCTTGTCAGCGTCAATATTCACTATCGGCGCTAAAACCAAAGCCGCTGATTCCGGATTATCAATTTCCATGGGAACAGAAAAAATACTCGGGAATGCCCTGGTGATTGCCGCCTCCACCGGTTTACTGTTTCTGTCAGTAAAATAAATATTGCCGCGAAGCGGCTCCAAAAACCCGGCCAGCCGCTGCTGCGAAAGCGCCAAAGCCATGTAATAATCGCCCCTTTTCACCTGCAACCCGTAAATATTTAAAATTGCCGCAAAATACAAAAGTGTGAAAAAAGATAAGATAAAAAATAGGCGAAACTTCATATAACTTTATAATCGCGGCGGTTTACCGCGTGGCAATTGCTTTATGTTCTATATATTCCGGATTCTTCTCGGCTACCAAATTACGTTCAGCGGCAAAAGCGGCAAGTTTTTGAGCGTCCAGAACCGCGTATAATTGATTCCGAAAATCGGCATTGGATGTTTCCAGATTCTGTATTGCCTTGCCCTGCGCGCCGATATTATATTTAAAATTCACATTAAGATTATAAAAATTAATGCCAAGAACCGCCAAAAATACAAGCAAAACCGCCAGGTATATAAACTGGGTGTAAAAATAATTGTGTTTATTTGGTTCAATAATTGTCATGATATTAAAATGTTTATTTTTTCATTATTGCTATCCGAAGCTTTGCCGACCTTGACCGGGGATTTATTTTTATTTCCTCAACAGAAGCGGTAATCGGTTTTTTACTTACCCTTTCCAGCAAACCTTCCTTTTCCAATTCATTAAAACGGGTTTTTACTATCCGGTCTTCCAAAGAATGAAAGGAAATAACGGCTATCCGGCCGCCGGGAGATAAAATCGCCGGCAATTCCCGGAGAACGCGTTCCAAATTGCCCAATTCATCATTTATATAAATACGGAAGGCCTGAAAAGTTCTGGTTGCCGGATTAATCCGGCCATGTTCATACGATTTCGGAACTGCCTTTCTGACCGCTTCAACCAGGTCGCCGACAGTTTGAAAATCTTTTTTTTCCGCCTTAATCGCTTCGGCAATCCTGCGGGCATAGCGTTCTTCGCCAAACTTGCTGATAATTTCCGTTAATTCTTCCACGCCCAATCTCTGAAGCGCTTTGGCTAATGGTTCGCTTTTCGGACTGTAAGTCATGGCCAGCGGTTCTTTATCAGCTCCAAAACTGAATCCTCTCCCCCGCACCAGCTGTTCGGATGAAAAACCAAGATCAAGGATTAACGCCTGAGCTTTCGGAAAATCCAATCTCCGCATTATGTCCGGCAAATCAGCGTAATTTCCTTCAACCGCGTGAATATTGGAAAATTCCCTGGTTTCTTTTTCCAGCGCCGCGATATTTTCCGGGTCCCAGTCAACCAGCAGTAAATTTCCCGATGAACCGATGCGCTTGCGAATTTCCCGCGCGTGTCCGCCGCCGCCGGTAGTGCCGTCAATAACCGCGTCGCCTTTCTTAAGGTCAAGGACATCTATTGTCTCTTTTAAAAGAACTGGAACGTGCATGCCATTCTAAATCCCGAGGCCGTCCAGATTTTCTGCAATGTCCTCAGATGAGGCCTCGGTTTTTTCTTTATATTTCTTCCAGCTGGCTTCGTTCCAAATTTCCAAACGGTTATACAAACCGGCGATAACAACCGATTTTCCGAGGTCGGCGTATTCCTGCAAATAATCGGGCAAAAGAATCCTTCCCTGGACATCCAGATCAACTTCCATCGCGCTACCAAGCATCAATCGGCTGAAAGCGCGGGAATTGGATTGGGAAAACGGAAGAGCGTTTATTTTGTCGGCAATCGGCAGCCAATCTTTTTTACTGTAAACAAAAAGGCAATGGTCCAATCCCTTGGTGACTATTGCCCCTCCTTTGAGAGCGACGCGGAATTTCACCGGCACCGCCACTCTGCCTTTGTCGTCTAATGTATGTTGATATTCTCCGATAAACATATATATAAAAGTTTTCCCCAGATTCCGGCCTTTTCCCCAACCTTATCCACAATTCCCCACTACAATTTTATTCTACCCCACCGGCTCAAAAAACAAAATACCCCGCAAGCAGGACAAAATAGGCTAAAATAAGGGGGATATCCACAGGTAATTCACATATCCCCTATTTCAAAAATAAAAGTGCGCGTTGCTGGAATCGGACCAGCGGCCTTTCCAATGTGAATGGAACGCTCTACCACTGAGCTAAACGCGCAGAGTATGTTCACTATAAATAAAAAATACACCACTTTCAAGCGGTGTATTTTTTAAACTTATTGCAGCTCAGCAGTCGCTCCTGCTCCCTCAAGTTTCTTTTTCAATTCTTCCGCCTCTTCTTTTTTCAATCCTTCTTTGACGACTTTCGGAGCGGCATCAACCAAATCCTTCGCTTCTTTCAAGCCGATGCCGAGCACTTCACGCAAAACCTTAATGACCTGAATTTTCTGGCCACCTCCTACTTTTATGAGAACGTTCCAGGAAGTTTTTTCTTCAGCAGCTTCACCTCCGGCCGCGCCTGTTCCGGCCGCCATCACCGGCATTGCCGCGGATACGCCAAATTTTTCTTCCATTGCCTTTACCAATTCGGCAAGTTCCATGACTTTCAGCTCGCCGATTTTATCCAATAAATCTTTATATTTTTCCATAAATTTTATTAATTTTTAATTAAGCCTGCACTTTTTTCGCCCTTTCATTTAATACCATCATCAATTGCTTGAGCGGCATGGTAAGCATCATCGCAATTTGCGCCAGTAACACTTCGCGGGAAGGCAAAGTCGCAATCGCCTTAAATTCATTGGAATCAACGATTCTTTTTTCATTCGCGTCATATGCCGCGAGAACGGAAAAATTTCCTTTCTTGGCTCTTATGACTTCTTTAGCGAATTTATGAATCAAGGGGGCGATCGCGTTAAGCTCTCCTTTTGAAAAAACCACTGCCAACTGCGACTTCATTGACATTGTGTCAAATTGCACGCCAAGATTTTTCAAAGCGATATTCAAAAGCCGCTTTTTAATAATCTTCAAATCCGAGCCAGATTTTTTCAATTCCCGGCGCAGCCTTTTCAATTCCTCAACAGTAACACCGCTAAATTCGGCGAATACCGTTGATTTACTCGCATTCATCCGCACTGACGCGTCATCAATCAGTGTCTTCTTTTGTGCTTTAGTAAGTGTCATATAAATAAATATTTTTATTAATCGACCAGTTCCGGGCTCTTTTACTCTCTTTTATAAAATAAAAAAGGGCGTTAAGCCCATAGACGCAACCGAAAATTTCGATTGAGAGATATCCTCGG
>CAYHXS010000020.1:6048-9211 GCA_964360665.1 uncultured Candidatus Saccharibacteria bacterium
CTGTCTACGGAACAATATTATATTAGCAGATAAAATATAAAAGTCAACCTTCGCTCTAACCCTTCACCAACGGCACGAAACTGAATCCGAAATACTCTTTTTGTTCAAAATTATCCTTGGCCAGCTTATTAATAACTATAATGCTGTCTTTTACCGGCGCCACAATCCGGCCGCCGATTTTCAACTGCTCTTTCCACTCAACAGGAATCTCGTCTCCGGCGGCGGCGGCGGCAATAATTTTATCAAAAGGCGCCTGTTCCTTATAACCGATTGAACCATCGCCCAAAATCAATTCCACAATCCCCTGACCGACAAACTGGTATTTGGCCAAATTAATTTTCGCGAAATTATGCAATTCCGCGATTCTTTCCATAGAACAAATTTTTCCTCCTTCGCCGATAATTTTCGCCATTAAAGCGGTATTCCATCCGGAACCGGTGCCGATTTCCAATATTTTTTCCCCCAGCTTCAAATCCAAAAGCTCCAGCATGAACGCCACAACCAGCGGTTGGGAAATGGTCTGCCTACTGCCGATTAATAAAGCGATATTCTCATACGCCCGGGATTTTAATTCTTCCGGAATAAAATCTTTCCGGTCCGCGGCACGAAAAGCATCAATTATCGCCGCGGTTTTCAGATAACCGTCGTTTATTAAATTGCTTATAAGCTCTTCTTTCTCCATAACAATATTAATTTTACCACAAAAAAAACAAAAGACCGCATGTCGCCATGCGGTCTATTAAATTTACTTCTTGCTGTTTATATCAATTCCGATTTCCTTGCAATGCAGCCGGAAAACTTCATTGGCATCCAGCGATTTCAGCGGATTCTTTCCGCGCAATCCGCTTTCGGTGATAAGGACTCGTCCTTTATAGGACCACATTTTCCTTACCCCGACGCCGAAGTCAACGATTTTTCCTTTCATGGTCTCAAAGTCGCTTTTGCTCTTAAGAGTGGGCAACATGTCAGCCGCCCGAAGCCCCAATTCCGCATCATATTCCTCAATTTCCTCTTCCACGTGGAAATTACCGACAATCTTATCATGGACACGGAATTGCTTGAGTGCTCGTTGCGGCCAAATACTGTTCGTTTCCGTTCTTCCGGCACAATAATGGATTGCTCCAACAGTGATTCCGGAAGAGAAAGTATAAACATCGTCTTCGGTAAAAGCGAGAACCTTTTTATCAGCCAAACCGTTAAGCGTCGGCAGTGACAAAGCGGGTAATCCCCTTTCTCGTAAAATACGGTCAATACCGTCAACAACAAGCTTTCTCATTTTCTCGTCAAAAAGCGCCAAAGTATCCAATCCCAATTCCTCTTCCCAGTCGTCGTGATTGCCGCAGATATAAATGAAAGTTACCAACAATTTCATTGCCAGTTCTTCGGCTTCCGCCGGAGATATTTTTTTAACATCCATATCTTTCAGCGCTTTGGCCAATCTCTTATCAAAGGCCTTAAGCATGACGGCAGAAAACAGATACGCCGCCAGTTTTTCTTGTTTGGTATAATTGAATCCCGGAACAACTTCTTTCCGATTAACCAGGAAATGCTTCAATCCCTCAATAGTATCACCGGCATCAAAAAGAACATCCGCGTCTTCTTCAACGATAATGTCCGGCAATTCGCCGAGAATGAACTTTTCGGCGGTATGGACGGAACCCGCATGAGGGCAGGAAAAACCGACAACGGTATTTTTCTGCCAGCCGGAATTCTTTTCCGGCCAATTGAACCGCAGCATTTTTTGAAGCCAGTTAAGGTTGAAAGAATATTGCGTGGAGCTTTCGTTGAATACCAGCCCCGCTTTCGCGCGGCTTCTATTCACAAGGCCATTCAGCGCTTTTTCCAGAGCCTCACGCGGAATATCCAGGTCATCTTCAAACTGACCGATGTGTCTGGAGCCGTGAACCTTGAGATCCTCAATAATTTTCGCCTGAATTTTGGAACAATTCGGCGGAAGAGTGATCATAGACCGCTCATCCATGAGCATGTGCTTGAAATCAAACGTCATGACCTGATTCGGACCATCGCCGTGATGGTATTTCACGATGCGCATGCCGACCATGTTTTCACCAGTGGTCGTATCTTCCAATTTGTGAAGAACCGGCAATGTGATGCGCTGGTATTTATTCGATCCCTTTCCTCTGTTAATGCTGGAACCGAAGCAGCCAACCACATACATTTCCGGGGGCATCTTAGACCCGCGTTTCAGGTCATCTTCCACCAGCCGGTCAGGATACGTGCTGTAGTAACGGGCGCGCCAGACATCCTTTTTCGGAGTCAGAAGCACAACGCCTTTATCGGACTTTTTCAATTTAACAAAAGCGCGCGTTTGACCGAAATACAAAACATCCCGTTCTTTTTTCCGAAGTTCCACCAGGCGCAATGCCACCCGATGGCCAACGAGGCCGTCATAAGCAGGGCTGGTAACAATATAGACCTTGATCTGTTTGCCGTCGTTCTTTTGAAAACGCGGCAGATCTTCGGCGAGTTCTTTGGCAAGTTGTTCAACGAATTCTTCCAGAATAAGCGCCGGTGATCTCGGTTTCATTTCTTTCAGCGTATCCTTAAGATCCTCAATCTTAATTTCAATCTCAGCCAATTTTCCTCCGAATTTCTTTTTTTCCAATTCCTTTTTCTCTTCATTAATCCGGAAAATAAATTTCGCTTTCTGAGCCGCCAAATCAACCAGTTCCGCGCGCTTTTTATTGTAAGCCGCTTTTTCTTCTTCCCGAATCTTCAGGATTTGGGCAGCAACTTCCCGCTTGCCCACAAGGCCGCCAACCAAAAAAATACAGTCAACGTTTTCTTCACGGGAACGCTCCGCAGCTTGGATAAGCAATCCTTTGCGATAGCCGTCGCTCCCAATATCAATGCGGGACAAATAACCAACAATATCAGTACCGGGCAATCGCCTGGTTGTTAATTCATGGGTTTCTTTAATAACAGGCTTTTTCTTTTCCATGTCTCCTCCTTATTAAATTTTCAAGACTGTTAAGCTGACTTAAATATATTTTTAAATACCCCGAAAGTCAATGATTTTCACGGGCTGCCAGTTCGCGCAGACCGTCCAAAAGAATCCTACAGTCATTTAAAGCATTGTGCTGATGGAGAACCGATTTTTTCCCGAACGCGGCAAGGATATTCCCGCTTTGATATTTATTAA
>CAYHXS010000021.1:0-8902 GCA_964360665.1 uncultured Candidatus Saccharibacteria bacterium
AAGAAGCGTATGGGGATTATTCCAAGTTTGCCATTGCTGAAGGAAAGGATATCGCCAGTGACTTCAATGGATATAAAATGTCTATGCCGGATAGTTATTCCCCCGATTTTAATCCGTTAAAAAAGGCAGTCAATGTGGCTATAACAGCACATGACGGACCGGAAATTTTAACAGTTGGAAATTGGCTTAAAATAAAACAGCTGGAACTTTTTGGAAATCAGCAATCGCTTACCAAAAAAATAGTTGATGTTTTTCGGATTAAATTGGAAATTAATCCTTAATCAAATCCCAGGACAACGGAGTGGCAAATTCAATATCCTTGGCTGCTTTTTTTCCGATTACCTCATCGTAAAATTTAGTTTCCAGACCAAAGGCCGGGCGTATAGAACGGATATTCTCCCCGGTAAATATTTCACCTTTTTTAATATTTTTTGCTACGAAAAGCGACCTGCGCCAACGCTGATTATATTTTTCCAGTTCATTATTCGGCCCGTAGTGGACCTTACCCAAAACACTTTCTGGAAGCAATTCTCCCTTTGTATTTTCCGTCTCATGGATTCTCCGCACCATTTCTTTTAATTCCTGCGGCTCCAATGAAAATTGCGCGTCCGGTCCGCCGGATTTCCTGTCCAAAATAAGATGTTTTTCCACTACCAAAGCGCCAGCCCAGACCGCCATTACCGGAATTTCAATGCCGGCATTATTGTCGGAAAAACCGCTGGCAACGCCGAAACGCTCCCGCAATTCAACGATATTCGCAAGAGGCATATCTTCCAATTTAGGGTTGCCGGAATAGCCAGTTACGCAATGAAGCCCCGCTATATTTTTCGCGCCATTGCTTCTTAGTGTATCAATTGCAAATTTCACCTCATCTTCGGAGGAATATCCGAAAGAAATAATAACCGGCTTGCCGGTTTTGGCGATTTTTCTTAAAAGCGTAAAATCCGTCGCTTCATAAGCGGCTATTTTATAACAAGGCACATTCATTTTTTCCAGAAAATCCACTGCGGTTCCGTCAAAAGGAGTGGAAAATAAAATTATTCCCAGTTCATCCGCCAACTTTTTCAATTTCGGCTGCCAATCCCAGGGCGTGTAGGCAGTCTCATAAAGCTGGTACAAAGTTTTTCCCTTCCACAACTCCGGATTATCTTCCCCGCCTACGCGGAACCATTTTTTATCGGAATTCAAAGTAATCGTATCCGGAGTGTAAGTCTGGAGCTTTACGGCGTCCACTCCGGCCGCGACCGCGGCCCTTACCAACTCTGCTGCTTCTTCATATTTTTGATGATGGTTTCCGGAAATTTCCGCCACCACAAAACAAGGATTGCCCAAACCTATTTTTTTACCGCCAATATTAAAACTCATGCTGTATATAACAAACAAATTCCCGCCTTAGTAATGGCGGGAATAAAATATCATTTCAAGGCATTTCTGGCCCTTATGATCGGTTTCCCTCTGAAAAACATATCCGGCTTTAATAAAACTGCGGGTAGACGCAAGGTTGTCCGGCTTGATAAAAGCGCGGATTTTCCCACATTCCGGAAATTCACTGAAAAATTGCATAGAAGATTTCCGCAAAATTTCCGAGCCGTATCCCTTGCCCCGAAATTTTTCGGTAACCGCTATATTGATCTCCGCCTCGCCCCCGCTTAACCGGTCAAATCTCACCTGCGCAATCGGCTGGGAATCTTCTTCGGCAATAAATAAAATGCTTTCATTGCCCGCCAGTTTTTTCTCAAACCATTTGCGGTGCGTTTCCAAATCAATCGGATCGCTGTTAAAAGACACGGACCGGACAGCTTCTTCATTGCGAAGCTTAAATAAAAATTCCAGATCTTTTATATTCGCCCTTCTTAATTGGATTTCCACGTTTATATCTCCCTTTAATTTAAAATTGCTAATTAATAGAACTCTTATTGAAATAACTTGGTTATTACAGCCTGTACAAGCCGTATTTTAATTGCTTAATCCCCCGCTTTTCCAGAATAAGCCGGCCTTTCATCCATTTGCTTTTATAGGCCCGGCTGATGATATCGGCCCATTTTTTCCTGCCGTATTTTAATACGGCATCCTCGGCGGATATTAAAAATAATTTCTTTGCTTTTAACCGGCGCTTCAAAAACTTCAAATCCCCGATATTTTCAATAAAAGCGCTGACTCTGGGCAAGTGGTACCGGTTGGAAACAATTACTATTTTTTTCCATTTATTTTTTAACATCAGTCCGGATAATATTTCCAGCTGCCGATAAGTGCTATTAGATTTTTTTTCTTCAAGAATCTTATTTTTTGGAACGCCAAGATACGCCAGTTCTTTTTTAAGCACTTGCGCGACAGGGGGCGCCCCCTTAACTTTCCGAAGATAGCCGCGACCGCCGGAAACCAAAATCAAAGAATCCGGATTTTTCTTCAGTTCATTTTCATATAAAAGATGCCCCGCAAGTACGCGCAAAGAGTCGCCAAAAACATCCGTTGTGGCGCTGTTATTTCCAATATCACTGAACCGGATTGTCCGCCAGCCGTTTTTATCCTTTATCAGGCCGCCGCCTAAAATTACCAGGACGTCAATTTTTTGATAATCCATTCTTTTTCTCTATTAAGTTATTTTCATAAAATTTATCAAGATAATTTAAAACCTCGCGATAATCCATGCCAAGCTCCTCGGCTATATCAAAAACGCTCTTATCGCCCTCAAGCCTAAGCATAATTTGTTCAATATTTTTCGATAAGGTCGGGTTAACCCTGTAATCAATCCAAAGTCCATAACCGGAAAGAAATATCGGCCCTTTAAATTTCCGTTTAGGAATATAATCGCTGTCCAAGATATCCAAGATCTCTAAAATTAAATCACTTGATTCAATCAATCTCTTTTCCGATATTATCTTAAGATTATCATCGCTGGTATGATACTCGGGATAAGGATATCGGCTGATGGAAATCATGGGCACGTCTACTCCCGGCCCGTTAAATACCATTTCATCGTTGCAGACTACTTTTCTGAACGGACCCTCCCTGAATTTTTCCAGTTTTTTCTTCATAACATATCTGGCGATTCTGTCTAATCTGGTATTGCCTTGTCTGCTCAATTGAAGCGCATGAATATTATCATTGCCGAGCATTTCAAGAAAAATTCCGTATTTTAATTTCGGAATAATATCTTCATTTTGACTGAGATACGCAACGGAACCTATTGTCTCCGGCAAAAGCAAAAATTGATAAGTATAATAATTGTCTTTTTTCTTCAAACTTTTAGCGACATCGACCAGCACGGCAACGCCGGACGCGTCATCATTCACCATTGCCGGATGGCAAAGATGGGCAACGATAGTGATTATCTTGTCGCTCTTACCTTTTATAATATGCTCGCCGACTTTCAAAATTCCTTTTTCAAATTTAGAATCAATAAAAACTTTGTATTTATCTTTTGTAAATTTTTTTAATTTATTATGCTGGATACAAAAACCCCAATCCCTTTCATAATATTTAAATTCAAAAGGAATTGCATCCGGCCTTTTAGAATTGGTGTGTAAATGTTTCATCAATTCTTCCTTTGTCACAACCTTATCAATGGGCAAGGAATATGAGATTACATGCAAGAGATGGTCTTTAAGATTAAGTAATTGGTTGCCTTTTAAATCTTCTATATAGGCCTCTTTCACACTCCATTTTTCCGGGACCTTCCATGTCCAACATTTTGTTCCGGACGGAATCTTATGGATTTTTAATGGAATAATTTTTGAAATATAATTTAACGCCTCGTCAAATCCGTCGGAAACTATATCCCTCCTCTTGAACCAAATATCTTTAATTAGCTTTATCATAATAATTTTTCATAAAAACGACCTTGTTCTTTTTATTGCTTTGATAACAAGCCTCTATCAGCGCAAGGGCGTTTAACCCCTCCTTAAATCCTGTTTCAACTTTTTTTCTGCCAAGCACGGCGTCGCGGAATTCTTCAAGTTCTTCCTTTATACTATCAGTCTTCTTCAATTTTATCGGCAACGGCTTTGAAGCAACAAACCGGCCGCCAACCCTGCGGTCTCTGCCCATTCTTAATGAGAACTTACCTCTGTTAATATAAATGGTCCCGTTGGTCCCGTGTATAATAAATGTTTCTTCGCTCGGCATATTATAATTCGCCTGCAAAAAAACGGACGCCCCATTTTTAAGGCCCAAAACAACCGCATTGGAATCCGGGGCTTCTGTCCGGCCGGAAATATTACCTATCCTGGCATAAACAGAATCAACGCGCCCGAATAAATAATGCGCGGTATCCATAAGATGAATGCCCAAAGTCATAAGCGGCCCTTCCCGGTGGCTTTTAATATTGTATCTCCATTGTTCCGGGGTGAAAGAAAAAGCTCCGCCGTGCGAAACATTAAAATAAGCGCCGACGATCTTGCCTAATTTATTTTTATCCAACAATTTCTTCGCCTCCCGAAAATAACTCTCCCTCCTTTGATTATGGCCGACCATGAAAACAGAATTTTGAGGCAACAGCCGTTTAAGATTCAGCGCGTCTCCATAAAAACCGGCAAGGGGCTTTTCAACAAAAATATGCTTGCCCGCTTTAAGGCATTTCTTTATGTTTTCAAAATGAACATTATTGGGCGTGGCAATTATAACGCCGTCAACATCTTTCAACGCGCTTTTTAAATCGGCGGTTCCTTTCTCCGGACTGAATTTTTTGGCTTTCTTTCCATCCGGATGGTAATAATGCGTTATTTCCAAACCCTTAATTTGGCCAATTTCGCGGTCCAGTATTTTTCCGAAATTTCCTAACCCTATTAAGCATAATTTAATAGTCTTCATAAAGATATTTTATAACGCCTCTTTTAACGCCTCATCCTGTTCAATGTCGCTGGTGCAGGTTACACATCGCGGGCTCAAACGAAAATCCCTGGTCTTCCACATATTTCTATAGGCTTTCATTTTTTCATTATTCCAAGCATTTTTCATGGATTCCTTATGAATATCCCCGTAAATCAATTCCCCTTCAAAATCTTCCGAACATAGCGTGAATTTTCCGTCGTACGTCGTGATTATTCTGTTCCAAAGAAGATTGCAATGATCTCTGGTTTTTACGATTTTATTCTTCAAATGCGCCGGAATCAAATTATTAAATTCCTTTGCCTGAAGATTGGATTGATTGCCTACGACCACCAACATGACTTCGTCTATCAGCCCTTTCCAAAATTCCTTAAACTTCTTTAATTCATGATAATTATCGTTAACCAAAACAAAAGAAGCGTAAATTTTCAATTTGGATTTTAACGCATCGCGCATTTCCCTTAACATTTTTATGTTATTATAAAGCACTTCAAAATTTCCGCCGACTCTTATTTTTTCATATGATTCCTTGGAAGTCCCGTCTATGGAAAACTTTATTGAATCCAAGCCGGATTCAAATATTTTCTTGATTTTCTCTTCATTTAAAAGATTGCCGTTAGTCGTCAGATAGACATATTCAAATCCCTTTTCTTTCGCCAATCTGATGAAGTCAAATATTTTCGGATGAATAAGGGATTCTCCGGTCGTGTATAAACCAACCATTTTAATTCCTATTTCCCGCGCGCTATCCAAAACAAGCCTATACGTATCCTCATCCATAAAACCTTTTTGTCTTTTCATCAGCCTGTTATAGCACATCACACATCTTAAATTACACGCATTAGTCAATTCAATCATTAAATTCTTGGGAAATGGCGCTTCTAAAGGATGCTCTTTATCGGAAATGCTGGACGCCTGCTTTGCCACGCAATTAATACCCTTTCCATATTCAATTTTTTTAGAATTTTTATTTATTTCCATATTCTTTATTTAATGCTTTTTTTCTTTTTCCAACGATTTGAAATAGCCTTCGTTTCTTTGGATATGCCGGTTAATTAAAAAAATGGCCGGCTGGTTTTCCGAAAGTTCCAATATATCTTCCAGGGTAAAATTATTATTCTTTTTATACAATATTTGAAATATCTTCCTTACCAACATTAAATCTTCTTTATTATCAACCGTTAAACGTAAATTGGAAAAATCTTTCTTATAATGTAAATTCCCGATTCGGAAAATTTCCGGATGCTTATAAATATAAGCGGTGACATGCTCCCGCTCGGATTGCAATTCAGCATTTTGCCAAGCTCTCTCCAGAGATTCAAAAGAAAAAACTTCCATGTCCATGCCGTCGGGGAATGTCGGCGGCCGCACATTGCTTACATAATCAAATTTTTTCTTATTTTTTTTATAAAAATTTACTACCCGATCCACCACCCTTGAATCCATAAGCGGGCAATCTCCGGTCAATCTTACTATAATATCACCGGTCTTGAATTTTTTTGCGGCCCGATAATAGCGGTCCAAAACATCGTTCTCGGACCCTTGATAATAATCAATACCTATTTTTTTTGCCAAATCAGCAACTTTTTTATCTTCCGGATTATCCGTAGTGGCAATTACGATTTTATCAATTGTTTTTGACCGCTTTAGCCGCTCAATCATGCGTTCCAGCATCGGCTTGCCCAATATTTTTTTTAAAACTTTTCCCGGCAATCTGGTTGAACCAAGCCGAGCCTGAATTATCGCAATAACCATATTATTTTAAGTAAGGCGCTTAAAACCGGAATGAGCGATCGGGCCTTTAAGGATCGTTTGAACTTTTTTGCCGTCAATAGCGTTTTTAACAATTCCAAAAACTTCATCCACCTCTGCCAAATATTTTTTTACATGGTTTTCCTTATGCGCGAAAGAAACATAAACACTACCCGAGGCTAAAAATCCCCGCCTAAGCATTTCCTGCGTAAATAAAGTGCGGATGGCTTGGCTGTCCAAACCGTAATCAAAAGAAAAGGTAATAAGAGCTTCCGGACCTAAAATATTTATTTTCAATCCATGCTTTTTCGCCATCTTTTTCCAGCCATCGCCTATCATTTTGCCGATTTTTTTCAAATGCGCCGGCACATTCTCTTTTTTCATTTTTTTGATGGTCGCCAGCGCGGCTGTTGGCCCGATCCGTTCCGTCCAATAAGTGCTACTTATAAAAGTTTTCTGCGCGGCCTGCATCACTTCTTCGCGGCCGATAATCGCGGCCATCGGAAAACCATTGCCCATTGCCTTGGCAAAAACAGCAATATCAGGATTTACTCCAAAAAGAAGATGAACTCCGCCAACATTCAACCTCCAGCCGATGGATATCTCGTCAAAAATCAAAACCGCCCCGATTCTTCCGGCAATCTCTTTAACTTTCTGTAAAAAATTGTCCCGCGGCTCCTGATGCCGGAACGGTTCAACTACGATTACTCCGATATCTTTATGTTCGGAAACAACTTTTTCCAGTTCGGCAATATTATTGTACGAAAAAGTAAGCGTGGTGCCTTTCAAACCCCGGGGAACGCCCGCCGGATCCAAACCGGGAAGCAAATGGCCGTCTAAATTTTTCTGGTCAGCCAAATTAGCGGCAAGATACCAGTCAGACCAACCATGATAACCGCAAAAAACCACTTTATCTTTTCCGCTGTAAACGCGAGCAATGCGCACCGCAATCGCCATTGATTCGCCTCCAGTCCTAGCAAAACGGGCCATTTTCGCCCAAGGATGCAATTTGCACAAAAATTCCGCCAGCTCAACCTCTTCCGAGCAATTCAGAGTCGCCATGGAACCATTATCAATCGCTTTTTTTACCGCCTGATTGACATCCGGATCCGCATAGCCCAAAGTGCAGGCGCCGATGCCCATAATGGAAAAATCCAAATATTTATTGCCGTCCAAATCCCAAACCTCAATCCCCTTGGCTTTTTTATAATAAGAAGGCCATTGCTCCGGCAAAAACATTTCCGAACGCTTAGATAATAATTGGCTCCCGCCGGGAATCAATTTTTTCGCTTTTTTCCATAAAGCAACTCCTTTTTTAGAAATGCCGGTTTTTTTCATATTTATACGTACATAATAAAACCTCCGGCGGCATTTTTTTGTTACCCGTGCCGCCTACGCAATTCCAACATTTTAAACGCCCAAAATTATCTTCCTGCCGGCACCGGCGTTATCGAATAAATCACCTTTTCACGCAATATTTCAGCAAGCTTCCGGCAATTTCTATGTTGTTAAAAGTAACCTTTTTATTCTTAACGCAATCAAAAAAATATTTTACTTCTTTTATATAAGTTTGATTAAAATCAAAATTTTTCTCCGCAAACAGTTCCTTAATAGTATCTTTAGTTTTCAGAAAAACAATGTTTTCTTTAAAATCCCATTCTAGCGCGCCCTTTTCTCCGACAACCTTGCATTTTCTTGAATAAGACTGCTGCAGATAATCAGAAAGAACAACTCCCAGAACTTTATTGTCAAATAAAAAAGTTCCGACTGCCTGATCCTCGGTTTCAATTTCTAAATTGCTGGCGCGGTTAAAAATAATTTTATTCTCAATAACTTTATTAAAATCATTCAGCCAGAACAAAAGGTCGTATTCATGGATGTCGTCCAGTATAATTCCCCCGCCGGTTGATTTTTTGGCCGCATAATTTTTCCTATAATCCTGCGTTGGCCGCCAATACGGCAAATAATAGCCGGATTCATGCCTAATACTGTAAATTTTTCCTAATTTTTTGGCGACCATGCATTTTTTAATAAATTCCAGACAAGAATGGAAGCGCATATTGCAGGCGACCATAGTTATCAGCTTTTTCTTTTTGCAGATATTTTCCAGCTCTTTAATCCCGTTTAAATTATGCGACAGCGGCTTTTCTATAAAAAGATGAAGGCCTGCTTTAACGCAAATTAAAGCATGCTTAATATGCAAATTATTCGGGCTACAAATAAAAGCAACATCAAAATCTCCGGTCGAATCAACATCCAGCTTTCCGATTCTGGCAACGCCAGCAATTCCGTCAAACGCCCGGTCTGAAGGGTCAAAAACCGC
>CAYHXS010000022.1:0-8671 GCA_964360665.1 uncultured Candidatus Saccharibacteria bacterium
CCCAATCCCCAATTCAATCCCCGGCTCCGCTCCGCCATTGAAAAGGCAAAGGAAAACAACGTGCCGCAGGATAACATTGACCGCGCCGTCAGCAAAGCCGCCGAAGAAAAAAATCTTGAAGAAGTTGTTATTGAAGCATACGGACCGGAGGGCTCGGCTTTAATTATTGAAGGTATCACCGACAACACCAACAGAACCGTGTCGGAAATAAAACATATTTTGTCCGGAAATAACGGGAAAATAGCCAATCCCGGCAGCGTACTCTGGTCTTTTAATAAAACCGAATCCGGACCTGGCCGGTCAGGCTGGCAGCCGAAATTTAAACAAGATATTTCCGCCGACGCGAAAGAAATCCTGAAAAAATTACTTGAGGCGCTGGAAGAGCACGAAGATGTCCAAAAAATAACAACAAATACAGACTTATGAAAATTTTAGGCATAGATCCCGGGAGCACCAGAATCGGCTATGGCATAATAGAAACCAGCCCTGGCCGGGCAGGCCGCGACCTATCCCTGATTGACTACGGCGTAATTGAAATTAAAAGAAAGGAATCTAAAAACCTTGTTGCCGAAGCCGCGGCGGCGCTTTCAAAACTGCTTAAAAAACACCTTCCGGATTTAGTCGGCATTGAAAAACTTTATTTCGCGAAAAACGTGAAAACCGGCATTGAAGTCGCCCAAACCCGGGGAGCGCTTATCTTGCAAGCCAATAATGCCAACGTGCCGATTCTGGAATTATCACCATCCGAAGTTAAACTATCAGTTGCCGGCTACGGACTGGCTGATAAAAAAGCCGTAGCCAAAATGGCTGGCAAAATACTTAGATTGGAAAGCTTGCGCGGCTACGACGATGCCAGCGATGCTCTGGCTATTGCCATTACTGCCTTTTATAAAGACAAAATAAATCAACGGTTAAAATAACCCTTGACAGTTTTTTTTCTTCCTTTATAATCTTTTTTATAAATTTGAATTGATTTTTTAAACACCAAAAGGTCGTAAAAAATAGATTCTAAAAACAATGCCTAGAAAGAAAAAACAAAGCGAGTGGCTAGACGATAATGAGCCAAAAGAAGAAAAAGATCCGGTGTCAAAAGCCAACAGCGAAGACGATGCCGAAGACGGCGTAAAATTGCTTGATGACGACGAAGAAATAATGGACGAGGCAGAAGAAGAATAACCAACAAATTAACCTAGGAGTGTAGGATTCAAACACAAATCGGCTTGAGAAGCTGAAAAATGAGATGATTTCAAGGCGCGACGACGAAATTGTATCTTTAGATACCTTGAGGAGGAGTAACAAAGAAATCAGCCATTTTTCAGCTTCCCTTCGGGCGGGCGAATTCGGACAATCTTCTTTGTTGCTCGTCGCTAATGTGTCTACTGACACATTTCGCTCCTCGCGCCTTGAATATTGCCCGAATTCGCTCCGCTCAATTGATTTTGTTTGAATCCTACACTCCTTAACAGCCCCGCGTGCGGGGCTGTTATACTTAATACATTAACTTAATATGAAAGGCCGCCTAAATGATAAAAAAATAGGGCTTGGAAAAACCGCGCTGACCGGCGTCCTGGCGTTAATCACTATAGGGCTGGTCTTTTTTGCTTTTGTCCTAAACGACCTTCCCAATCCGGAACAGTTCAAAAATCGCCAAGTTGCCCAATCAACAAAAATCTTTGACCGGACCGGCCAAACTCTTCTCTACGAAATCCACGGCGAAGAAAAAAGGACGGCTGTGCCGTTTGAAGAAATACCGGCTTACGCGAAACAGGCGACAATTTCCATTGAGGACAAAAACTTCTACACCAATCCAGGATTTGACTGGCGGGGAATTCTCCGCGCGACTTTTAAAAATTTTCTTTCCCGGAATTTTTCCCAGGGAGGCTCCACTATCACCCAACAGCTGGCAAGAAATGCTTTTTTATCTTCGGAAAAAACAGTAATCAGAAAACTTAAAGAGTTGATTGTGGCGATAGAACTGGAAAAACGCTATTCCAAAGACGAAATTCTTAATCTTTATCTGAACCAAATACCGTACGGAAATAACGCCTATGGCATTGAAGCGGCCGCGCAGACTTTTTTCAATAAGCATGCCAAAGAGCTTACTCTTCCCGAAGCCGCGCTTCTGGCCAGCCTGCCAAAGGCCACCAGTTATTATTCGCCTTGGGGAAAACATGTTAACGAGCTTTTGCAAAGAAAAAATTTAATTTTGGAGAAAATGCAGGAATTCGGCTATGTCACCGAAAAACAAAAAAAACAGGCTCTGGCTTACAAATTGGAATTTAACGCCAAGCCGGCCAATTTAAGCGCGCCCCACTTTGTTCTGGAGGTCCAGGAATATCTCAATAACAAATACGGGGAGGATTACGTGCGGACTGCGGGACTTAATGTCGTCACCACCTTAGATTGGAATCTTCAGCAATTGGCGGAAAAAACCGTTAAAGAGGGAGCGAACCGCAATAAAGATTTGTACCAAGGATATAACGCCGCTTTAGTTGCCCAGGACGCCGTTACCGGACAAATTTTGTCTCTGGTCGGTTCCAAAGATTATTTCGGCAGCCCGGAACCGGAAAACTGCTCGCCGGGCAAAGACTGCCGGTTTGAAGGAAACTTTAACGTCTCCACCCAGGGCAAACGCCAGCCGGGTTCCGCCATCAAACCGTTCGCCTATGCCGCGGCTTTTAAAAAAGGACTTAGCCCGGATACCATTCTCTTTGATTTACCGACGGAATTCACAAGTGATAATCCCAAATGCCCGACTCTGGTGGATTTTTCCAATGATTTTGAAGAATGCTACCATCCGCAGAATTTTGACGAAAAGTTCCGCGGACCGGTTACCATACGCGAAGCTTTGGCCCAATCAGTGAATATTCCCGCTGTAAAAACTCTTTATCTGGCCGGAATTGACAATCTCATGGGATTAGTAAAAGATTTCGGCATTACCATGCTTACGGAAAGAAGCCGCTACGGTCTTTCACTGGTTCTGGGAGGGGGCGAAGTGACCCTGAAAGAACTGGTCGGCGCTTATTCTGTTTTTGCGCAGGAAGGAATAAAGCACAACCAGGCAATGGTTTTAAAAATTACCAATTCCAAAGGAACAATAATAGAGGAATACAAAGACGTGGCAACAAAAGCCATTGACCCGCAATATCCCCGCCTGATTAACGATATTCTTACCGACATTGAAGCACGGTCCGGGCTCTTCAGCTCCAGTATGGGACTGACCCTTTTTCCCGGACACGAAGTAGCATTGAAAACCGGCACTACCAACGATTACCGCGACGCCTGGGCAATCGGCTATACGCCGGATTTAGTCGTCGGTGTCTGGGCCGGAAATAACGACAACACTTCAATGCAAAAAAAGGGCTCTAGCATTCTGGCGGCAGTCCCGATTTGGAGCCAGTTTATGCGCGAAGCGCTTAAAAATAAACAATTAATATCTTTTAATAAGCCGGAAATAACGGATACTAGCCTGAAGCCGATGCTGAACAACGATTATGTCGCGCGCTATCAGGTAGGCGGCTCAATTTATCCGCATATCCACGACATTCTTTATTACGCGGATAAAAATAATTTACTTGGCGCGCAGCCGAACCAGCCGGAAAACGACCCACAGTTTAAAAACTGGGAAGATCCGGTTATCCAATGGGCGGAAAAAAACATTCCTGATTTTTCTTCAGCCTACAACCGTCCGCTGCCGCTGGGCGCGAAAACCGAACTGGAATCTTCTTCACTGGGAACATCTTTGATTTCTCTCTTGTCCCCGGCAAACGGCGATTTTCTGAAAGACGGCGGCGTAGCAATTAAAGCCCAAATAAGCAGTTTATCCGACATTTACCGCGTCCAGATTTTTTTCAATAACGAACTGATGGATGACCGCGCCGGCAACTTTGGAAAATCAACTCTTTACCAATTCAACCTGGCGCCAAAAAAAATAGAACTTCAAAATACGCTTAAAATAAAAGTTTTTGATTCTTTAAATAAAGAAATATCAAAAGAATTGATTTTATTTAAGTAGTAAATCGTCCTAACTTCTTACGGGCATTAAAATATAAAAATAAGATTCGTCTGACAGTGATTTTAGCATCGCCGGTTTTGCGCTGTTATTCACTTTAAACAAAAGCTCATTTTCGCTGAAATTTTTCAAACCATCCATTAAGTAACGCCAGTTAAAAGACGCTTCAAAATCATCTCCTTTTATTTTTGCCGGAACCAAATAATTATTTTCTCCTAAATACTGGTTGGCGGAATAAACCTCCAGAATCTTTTTTCCATCTTTAGTTTTCAGCTTGATATCATTCACTTTGCCGCTGAAAGTGCTTACCAGTTTTACGGCATTATATAAATGCTCTTTTTCAATATTCATTTCGGTTTCAAAACTTTTAGGAATAATTTGTTCGTAATCCGGATAATTTCCGTCAATCAGCCGGGAAATAATTTCTAGGTCATCATTCTTAAACAATATCTGGTTCGGATCTATAAAAATACTTACTTCACTTTCATTAATAATTCTTAAAACTTCCTGCGCCGTTTTCAAAGGAATAATAACTTTAAATCCGCGCGCGAAAGAAGATTTAAAATTGCTTTCATTGATGGTTTTTTCCGCCAGCCGGAAACTATCCGTTCCAACCAGCTTAAAATACGTAACTTGAAAATCAAAAAGTACACCGCTAATTTCCGGCCTGATTTCCGACATTTGAACAGCATTAATCACTTTTAACAATCCGTCTTTCAAAACTCCCGAATCAATTTGCAGAGAAGCCTTAATGTTTTCTATTTTTGGTATAATTGGAAACTCTTCTTCCGGTAGCCCTTGGATAGTCGCTTCATAATTATCGGTTTTCAACAAAAGAGTGTTATTTTCCGTTTCCAGATTAATCCGCTCACTATTAACGTTATTAACTATGGAATTAAGCGTTTCCAGGGGAATGGTAATGCTTCCTTCTTCAATTATTTTTCCAGAAACATATTTTGATATTGCGATTTCCAAATTAGTCGCTGATAATTGGATTTTATTATTAAAAGTCTTAATCAAGACATTTTTAAGAATCGGAAGATTGTTATTATCCGCTTTAGCATGTTCTATTCCGACCAGTCCGTCGCGCAAATTGGTTTTTAATATTACTAATTTCATATAAAGAATTATAAATTAGTAGCAGTAATAGTAATTGTGGATTTGTGCATAACTTCTGAATTTAGGTTTATTTTTATTATTTTCCAACTGTTTAAAAAGTATTGATAGTTGGTGGTTTTTTATCGGATAACTTTCCCGGATTTTTTATGGTGAAAAACTATCAACAGCCAATCAATAAGTTTTCAACAAGGTATAAACACTATTCTTTGTAAATTAAATCTTTAATAGCAATGACTTTTTGATTTAAATCCTGGTTTTTATTTAACCCCTCGGTCATCTTGGTAAAGGCATAAATCGCGGTAGTGTGGTCGCGTTTGCCGAGTTTTTGGCCGATATCCGGATAAGAAAGGTCAAGAATGTCCCGAAGAAGGTACATGGCGATTTGCCTTGGTTCAACCACGCTTTTCTTTCTGCAGCGCCCGCCCAATTCATTGGTGGTCATCTGAAAATAATCGGCGACTGCCTTGATTACCTGGGTGGGATTTATGTTTTTTGTCGGCTGCTGGATGGTTTCGTCTACAATATCTTCTACGCTGCGCAAAGACAGGTCTTTTTTTGTGTATTGGTAAAATAAGACCTTGTTCAGCACTCCTTCAAGGTCACGGAGGTTTTTTTGAACTTTATTGGCGATCAACTCAAGGATATTGTCCGGTAAGGAAGCATTGCGTTCAGCCAGTTTGGTTTTAAGTATTGCCAGCCGGAGCTCATAATCCGGGCAAACAATGTCCGCTTTCATTCCCCCCTCAAAACGGGAACGGAGCCTTTCTTCCAGTGTCGGGATGAATTTCGGAGGGCGGTCGGAAGAAATAATGATTTGCTTGTTATTTTCATAAAGAGCGTTGAAAGTATGGAAAAATTCTTCTTCAGTAGCCTGTTTTCCGCCGATAAATTGGATATCATCAATGATTAAAACATCCACATTGCGGTATTTTTCTTTTAAATCTTCGGTTCGGCGGTTGCGGATAGCATAGACAACGTCGTTGGTAAACTTTTCCGAGGAAACATATTTTACCTTAACCCGGTTTTGGTACCGGTTTTTTATTTCATTGCCGACTGCCTGTATTAAATGGGTTTTTCCCAGGCCAACACCGCCGTAAATGAAGAGCGGATTATATTTCCTTCCGATTTCGTCAATGATGGCTGAGGCCGCGGTAAAAGCGAGTTCGTTGGTTTTGCCCACGACAAAAGAGCTCAGCTTGTATTTGGGATTCAGGTTGGTCTCCGGGTCAACCTTTAGTTCTTCAAAGATCAGCTGTTTCTTAAGATTTTCTTCGTTGGCCAATTTATTTTTTTGCGAACGTATATGGATCGGTTGGTTGTGGATTGTGAATTGCACTCTTTTGGTGGATTCATCGCGGTTGCGCAGGGCGCTGAGGATTATTTTCTGGTATTTGTTTTCCACCCACTCTTTGGCGAAGTTGTTGGGCAGGCCGACGAGTACAATTCCATCTTGCTTGTCTATCAGCCGGCTGCTTTTTAGCCAGGTTACGAAATTCGGCTTGGAAACTTGGAGTTCCAATTCTCCGAGTACATTTTGCCAAAGTTGTTCTAGTTCCATGGTGGAATAATTTTAAAAAATAATTTTTTGAAAGTTACATAGTTAATTTTATGCCGATAATTCTTTTCGTCAAATGCCAAAAATGGAACAAGCTGTTAATTTTTTGTGGAAAACTTTTTTAAGTTTTTAATTAGCGGTCTTTTCTGGAGTATGCTTGCAAAGATACTATTTGTCCATAGTAATTTGCGTTTTTTAGATAAAAATTGGGAAGTGCTGTTTATTTTTTACCGGAGCTATCCGTTTGGGATGCTGGAAAGTTGCAACTTTTTCAATAAACCGCTATGCTTTTTATATGTCACAAACTTATCAGCCCAAAAAGAGAAAAAGGGCCAGAGTTCATGGTTTTTTGAGGAGAAGTAGAACTGCCGGAGGAAGAAGGGTTTTGGCTTCCAGAAGGAGAAAGGGAAGGAAAAGGATTGCCCTTTAAACAAGTAGAAAAATAATGTTAGCTAAAAAATACCGCTTGCCAATACAATCGGTTATCGGAAAAAATGGGGAGTCTTTTAAAACCCCATTTTTTTTAGTAAAGAAATTTCCGGGCGGATTTCCGTATCCCCGCTTCGGCGTTATAATAAGTAAAAAGGTTTCGGACAAGGCAACGGAAAGAAACCGGCTAAAAAGGATAATTTTTTCCGCGATTGAATCTTTTTTGGCGGAACAAAAAAACAAGCTGCCGGCAAAAGACTTTCTGATAATCGTATCGCCGAAAATAAAAGAACTGGAAAAAGAAAAAATAATTGAGCAGATAAATTTATGTTTCAAACATTTTTAGTCACCCCCCTTTTGAACGCCTTGGTTTATTTTTATAACACTATCGCTTTTCAGGATTTGGGCGTGGCGATAATTTTACTGACGCTTGCTATCAGGGTTATTTTTTTTCCGCTTTTTTACCACAGCGCCAGAAATCAAAGCCTGATTCAGAAGCTCCAGCCGGAATTGGCGAAAATCCAGCATGACCATAAAGACAACAAAGAAAAACAGGCACAGGCAATGATGGAACTTTACCGCCGCCACAAAGTGAATCCCTTTTCCGGATTTTTAATGATACTGGTGCAACTGCCGGTTTTGATAGCGCTTTATCAGGTGTTTTTAAAAGAGTTTTCTCCGGAAATATTTTCTCAGCTGTATTCTTTCGTAGGTCGTCCGGAACATTTAAGCACGACCTTTTTGAGCTTGATTGATTTGGAAAAGAAGAGTATCCTTATGGTTAGTTTGGCGGCGATTGCCCAGTATTTTCAGGGGCATCTGGCACTTCCTAAATTAAAGGAAGGCCAGGAGGTTTCTTCGGCGGAGAAAATCGGCCGGCAAATGGTTTATTTCGGCCCGTTTATATCAGTGATGGTTCTTGGCAGTTTGCCGGCGGCCATCGGATTATACTGGCTGGTAACCTCCCTTTTTACGGTGGTTCAGCAGATTTATATAAACAAGACCATCAATCTTAAAGAAGAGAAAAAAGAACATGGAATTATTGAAACAAAAACTTGATGAAATATTTAAAGCAAGCGGCCTGGATGTTTCCGTGGATATTGACGCGGAAGGAAAACGGGTAAATATTTTTATAACTAACGAAGGGATTGTGGAACAATTTATGCCGAGGCTGCTTTCCGATATTGACCATATTGTCAGGCTTATTGCCAAAAATCTCCAGTTAGACCGGGTTTATGTTGACGTAAATAATTATAAAAAGGAGAGGGAGCGACTGATTGTTGAGCTTGCCAAGGCGGCGGCCAGAAAAGCGATTGTTGAAAAAAAGGATATCATTTTGCCGGCAATGAACGCTTATGAGCGCCGATTGGTGCACGTGGAATTGGCAACGCGGCCGGATATCAAAACCGAGAGTATGGGTGAAGGAGAATCAAGGCAGGTGATAATCAGGCCAATATAAAAATTGATACCCTAAGTTACTACACCCAAAATTATCTTCCTAACGGCACCGGCGGCCTAATAAATGCCAACCCCAAAAAACTCTGTTCGGCTGACCG
>CAYHXS010000023.1:0-8135 GCA_964360665.1 uncultured Candidatus Saccharibacteria bacterium
TTCCAAAAACCCGGTTTTTGGCGCTTATATTTTGGCGGGGCCGCTTGAATCACGCGGACGACGCTGGTGCCGTCAGAAATACAGGCGGGGCGAGTAAAACTCGTGGACAATTCGGCGAAGCGGCAGTTCAGTAAATGAAAGTGCGTAGTTTAGAGTTCTCGGTAAATCCCCGCGGTTTTATTGACCATTTTTTCCAAATTAAATTTTTCTTTTAATATTTTTTTTGCCGTTTTGCTCAGCTTGTCCGCGACGGGCTTATTTTTAATCAGGCCGTTAACCGCTTTGGCAAGCAATTCCGGATTTTTTTGTGAAACCATCAGCCCATTTTGGTGGTCATTGATTATTTCCGGAATGCCGCCGGTTTCCGTGACAACAATCGGCAGTTCCGCCGCCATCGCTTCAAGGAGTATGTAGGGGAATCCCTCTTTGACGGAGGACATTACGAACAAGTCAAAAGCTTTAAGGAATAGAGCGTCGGCGCCGGTCGGGCTGATTAAGAAAAATTTTTCCGATAATTTGTTTTTTTCTATTTCTTTTTGCAGATTTTTGTATTCCGGACCGTCTCCTATGATAAAGAAAAACGCGTCTGGGATATTGGCGGCGGAACAGATGAATGTTTCGTAATTTTTTTCTTTAACCAGTCGGCCGATGGAGCCAATCCATTGTTTGGCCATCAGTAACCGGCTGTTAGCCATCGGCAGTTTTTTAAGCAGTTCTTTTCTTGCGGTTTTTTTGTCAAGAAATTTTATATCCGCGTCTATTCCGTTATGTATGGTCGCGAGTTTTTGTTTGGGCATTATTCCGTAGTTTTGGGCAAGATTATAATCGTATTCTGAAACGCAAATAATCGTATCCTGAAAAAGGGAAGCAAATTTATGAAGCGCTATATAAAACCAGCGCGTTGTCCGGGAAAGAGCGTTGGTCGGATTGAAAACCCAACCATGAGCGGTAAAGACCACTTTGGTCCGCGCTCCACGGTCTGGGTTTTGTGAATTATAAAAAAAGGCGGCCAGGGATCCGATTACCCCGGCTTTGGAGCTGTTGAGGTGAATGATGTCCGGCCGTTCTTTTTTCAGAAGTTTGACGATTTCGGCTATTGCCAGCCAGTCATTGATAAATAAGAACCAGAGCCATACTTTATTGGAAAGCCAGCGGATGTTTTTTCCGCCGCAGATTATTTTTGTTTCGAACAGCGATTTATCCAG
This sequence comes from uncultured Candidatus Saccharibacteria bacterium, assembly GCA_964360665.1. Classification (GTDB taxonomy): domain Bacteria; phylum Patescibacteriota; class Minisyncoccia; order UBA6257; family 02-FULL-45-10c; genus REEB48. The sequence continues at coordinate 1,206 of CAYHXS010000023.1, forward strand.
GTTGGCGGCGAGGTCGGAGACGTATTTTTGGGCGCCGCCGACATCTGATTTAGTTATAATATAGAGTATTTTTTTCCGCATCAGGTTGGTTATATATAAAGTATATATTAATATAACCATTATGGATCAGGATAAGTATAATATAGCGGTTTTTTCTTTCGCTTTCAGCCCCTTTGAAGGCGGCGCGGAAATTGCCGCGCGGGAAATTATTCAGAGGGTTAATAATTATAATTTTACCGTTTTTACCCATAAATTCAGCCGGCAATGGCTTTCGCGGGAACAAAAAGGGAATCTGGAAATGGTAAGGTTTGGTCGCGGCGGAAATGGCGGGCAAAAAGGCGAGACCGGGCAATATTACGGCCATTTGCGGGATAAGATTTTTTATGTGTTCCGTGCCTGGCAGGCGGCGGAAAAGCTGCACGCCAAAAGGCGTTTTCGGGTTATCTGGGCCGTAATGGCTTCCTACGGAGGAGTGGCGGCGCTTTTTTTTAAGTTGAGCCATCCGTCAATTCCTTTGCTTTTGACTATCCAGGAAGGAGATTCAGAACGACATTTGGTATTCGGAAAATTCGGATTGGTGGGATTTTTAGGCAGGCAGATAATAAAAAGAGCGGATTATATCCAGGTAATCAGTAATTATTTAAAGGAATTCGCGGAAAAGCGCGGCGCTGTTGCGCCCATAGAAGTTATTCCAAACGGAGTGGACTTGGATTTATTTTCCGTCAAATATACCGATGCTGAACTTAAAGCAATCAGGGGGAATTTGGGAATCACCGATGATTACGTGATTATTACGACTTCCCGTTTGGTTCATAAAAACGGCATTGATCTTTTGATTAGAGCGGCGGCCGAATGTAAGAAAAACTTTTTTAATTTGAAATGCCTGATAATAGGCGATGGCCCGGAAAAGCGTGTTTTGCAGGATTTGGCGAAAAAACTTAAAGTTGAATCCAGTATTTTATTTTTAGGCCAGATTACGCAAAAGGATTTGCCGCTTTATTTTAAAATTTCTGATGTTTTTGTCAGAGCCTCCCGTTCCGAGGGGCTGGGCAGTTCTTTTCTGGAAGCCATGGCAATGGGCGTTCCCGTAATCGGCACCCCGGTCGGAGGCATAGTAGATTTTTTAAAAGACGGCAGAACCGGGTTTTTGGCGGAATCGGAAAATTACGAAGATCTGGCGAAAAAAATAAAATATGTGCTGGGAAATCCGGCTTTGCGCGAAAAAGTCGTTGCAAGCGCCCTGGAGCTGGCGCACAGGAATTATTCCTGGGATAATATCGCGAAATTATTCAGGAATATTTTTGATAAACTGATAAATTTTTAAAATGTCCAAGAAAATTTTAATTGCAGCCGGAATTTTTCCGCCGGATATCGGCGGACCGGCAACTTATGTTGATTTATTGTTGCGGCGCCTTTTGAAAAGCGATTTTGACATCACTGTGGTTACTTACGGCGAAACGCAAGCCGGAGACGCGGACAGGATTTTCAGGGTGTCGCGAAAATTGCCGAAAGGATTAAGACACTTTGTTTATTTTATTAAAGTTATCCGGCTTGGGCTGGGCGCGGATATTATTTTTGCCCAGGACCCGGTCAGTGCCGGTTTGCCGGCATTGCTGGCGGCGAAAATTTTAAGGAAGAAATTTGTTCTTAAAGTAGTTGGCGATTATGCCTGGGAGCAGGGATTTCAGCGCTTCGGCGCCAAAGATTTATTGGATGATTTTCAGAATAAAAATTACGGATTTTTTATCGGATTATTGCGGTTTATCCAGCGGAAAGTTTGTAAAAATGCGGATTATATAGTAACTCCGAGTTTTTATTTGAAAAAAATAGTGTCGGGATGGGATATTGAAGAAAATAAAATAAGAGTTATTTATAATGCGGCCGATGTTCCGGAAATTAATTTTACAAAGGAAGAAGCAAGGAAAAAATTAACAGGTTTGAGTGTTAATGATAAGATTATTCTTTCCATAGGTAGGGACGTGCCCTGGAAGGGGTTTCGTCAGCTTGGTGTTGTCTGCGACGAATTAAAAAAAGAAATTCCTGATATAAAATTAGTTCTTATCAATCCGGCTTTAAAATATTCCCGGGAAGCGATTTTTTTGAATTTAAGGGCGGCTGATGTTTTTGTTTTAAATACCGGTTATGAAGGCTTATCTCACCAAATTTTAGAATCAATGGCTATCGGTGTTCCTATTATTACTACTAATGTCGGCGGCAATCCCGAATTAATTAAAGATGGTCAGAATGGTTTATTGGTTAAATATAATGATAAGGAGGAATTAAAAGACGCGATTAAAAAAGTATTATTTAATGAAGTTGATGTTGCCGGTTTTATTAAAAAATCGCGCGATTTTGCCGGGTCTTTGACAGAGGAAAAAATGATTTCAGAATTAAGCAGTTTATTATCAAGTTTATGAAAATTCTGATGTTTTCCACGGACAGGAATGTGTTTCGGGCAAATTCTGAAGCGCGGAAACGCATGGAGGAATACGGTGAGCTGTTTGAGGCGTTGCACGTGGTTGTTTTTACAAATAAAAAAGAAGGATTTAAGCATTCCCGGGCAAGTGGAAAAGTTTTTATTTATCCGGCAAATTATTTAAGCAAGGTATTATTTTTGTGCCGGAGCTTTTATCTGGGGAGAGCGATAATAAAACGGGAAAAAATTACCGCGATTACCTGCCAGGATCCGTTTGAATCCGGTTTGGTCGGCTGGTTGTTGGCAAAAATTCACCGATTGCCGCTCCAACTTCAGGTCCATACGGATGTTTTCAGTTCTTATTTTGCGGCGGAGTCCTTTAAAAATAAAATCCGCGTTTTAACGGCCGGATTTTTGCTGCCGCGCGCGACCGGTATCCGGGTTGTTTCCGAGAGGATAAAGCAATCAATAATCAACAAATATCCCCGGTTAGAAAGAAAAATAACGGTTTTGCCAATTTATGTTGACGTTAAAAAGATTAAGTCCGGAAAAATTAAAGTTGATCTGCGCCAGAAATATCCCGGCCATTTCCCGATTATTTTAATGGCTTCGCGTTTAAGCAGGGAAAAAAATATTTTTTTGGCTGTCAGAGCGATGGCCTCGGTTATAAAGAAAATTTCAGGGGCCTTATTGTTGGTAGTGGGGGATGGACCGGAATTACGTAAGTTAAAAGCTGAAAGTGAAAAGTTGAAAGTTAAAGAAAATGTCAGATTTGAGCCGTGGACGGATGATTTGCCTTCTTATTATAAAACCGCGGATTTATTTTTGCTGGCTTCAAATTATGAAGGATATGGTCGAACCGTGATTGAAGCGATGGCGGCGGGTTTACCAGTAATTATGACTGATGTGGGGCTGGCCAATGAGATTTTGGTGGATGATTTGGACGGTGCGGTTGTACCGGTTGGTGATGAAGAGGCATTATCCGATGTTATTTTGAAATTAGCCTTGAATAAAGAAAAAACTGGGGAATTCAGGGAAAATGCGTTAAAATTATTGGAGAAGTTTCCGTCAAAAAAAGATTATTTGGAGAGCTATAAAAAAGCATTAATAATGTGAAGGATTTTTTTCAAAATAAAAAATTTTTAATTTGCGGCGGGGCCGGTTTTATGGGGTCTAACTTCATCCATTTTGTGCTGGCCAACCATAAGGGGGCGGAAGTTATTAATCTGGATTTGCTGACTTATGCCGGCAATTTAAAAAATCTTTCCGGAGTTCCCGGTAATTCTTATAAATTTGTTAAAGGAGATATTAATGACGCTGATTTGGTGAAAAAAATGATGCGACGGGCGGATTTTGTCGTTAATTTTGCCGCGGAAACCCACGTGGACCGTTCAATCCACGGCAAAGCGGCTGATTTTGTCCGGACAAACATAGACGGCGTCCATTCTTTGTTGGAGGCTTTGCGGCAATCTCCCAATGTGAAAAAAATGGTTCATATATCCACGGATGAAGTTTGGGGAGATTTAAGCCTTGATTCTAAAGAAAAATTTCGCGAGGACACTGCTTTTCAGCCTAATTCTCCGTACGCGGCTTCCAAGGCCGCCGGCGATCTTTTGGTCAGGGCGTATGTGCGGACTTACGGAGTTCCGGCAATTGTTTCGCATTCAGTCAATAATTTCGGACCGCGGCAATTTCCGGAAAAACTGATTCCTTTTTTTTCGCTTCGGGCAATGAATAATGAAAAATTGCCCCTTTATGGCGACGGGAAAAATGTCCGGGATTGGATTTATGTTGATGACCATACTGCCGCGATTTTAACGCTTTTGGAAAAGGCGCAAGCGGGAGATATTTACGCTATTTCGCGGGGCGAGGAATATTCCAATATTGAAATTGCCGGAAAAATATTGAAGATTTTGAAAAAACCAAAAAGCCTGATTACCTTTATTAAAGACAGGCCCGGACATGACCGCCGTTACTCGGTTGATTCCTCCAAATTGCGGAAATTGGGATGGAAACCGCGGTATTCTTTTGATGAACAGCTTAAAAAAACCGTCGGGTGGTACCGGAAAAACAAACAATGGCTTTCGGGTGTTTTAAAAAAGAGCAGTAATATAAACGTTCACATTAAGATATGAAAGGAGTAATTCTTGCCGGCGGCAACGGAACGCGGTTGTCCCCGTTAACTTTAGTGACGAATAAGCATCTTTTGCCGGTTTATAAGAAACCGATGATTTATTGGCCGTTGGAAACATTGGTGCGGTGCGGAATCAAAAATATCCTTATAGTTTCCGGCCGCGGCCACGCCGGCCACTTTGTTAATTTGCTCGGCTCCGGCCATAAATTAGGAGCCAATTTGTCTTATGAGGTTCAGGAAACCGCCGGCGGCATTGCCCAGGCGCTTTCTTTGGCCGAGGATTTTGCCGATGACGAAAAGCTGGCGGTTATTTTAGGAGATAATATTTTTATGGACGCGAAGGAAATAAAAGCGGGCGTAAACGCTTTCCGTCACCAAAAAAATGGCGCTAAAATATTTTTGAAACTGGTGCAAGATGCCAATCGTTTTGGCGTTGCTGAAGTGAAAAAGGGAAAAGTCGTCAATATTCAGGAAAAACCGGCAAAGCCGAAATCCAATCTGGCGGTTACGGGCATGTATTTGTATGATAACCAAGTTTTTGAGATTATTCGCGTCCTCAAGCCGTCTGCCAGAGGAGAGCTGGAGATTACCGACGTGAATAACTATTATATCAAGAAAAAACTGATGTCTTATCATGTTTTGGATACCGAGTGGACTGACGCCGGAACGTTTGACTCGCTTTTGCGGGCAAATGTCATTGCCGCGGGCTTACGCAAAGATACTTTTTAACCTAATTTATAAATAAATGAATATAAAGAAAGCGCTGTTTTTTATCTTAATTTTTTCTTTTTTGGTGAGATTGGCCGGTATAAATTACGGCCTTCCTTTGTGGCTGATTGATGATGAGCCGCCGTTTACTTTGGCCGCTCTGAAAATGATTCAACTGAAAACCTTATTGCCGGTTTTTCATTTGGATGAATTCAGGGCTTTTTTATATTATCCGCCTTATCTTTCATATTTATATCTTTTTCCGTTTTCCGCGTTATTGGCGGTAAAATATTTGTTTTTTAACGGAGGGCTGGGACAGTTTCTGCATTACGCGGTCAGCGATTTATCGCAATTTTTCCTGATTGCCCGATTTTTGAACGTAGTTTTGGGGACATTGTCGGTTTGGTTATTATATAAAACCGTAAAAAATATATTTCAGAATACTTATATTGCCTTGCTGTCCGCCTTCTTATTAAGCACCAGTTTATTCCATATTTTAATGTCGGCTACCGGAAGGCACTGGCTGCCGGTTTCATTTTTATTCGTATTAGGGCTGTTCTTTTTGTCCGATGAAAAAATATCTCCTCAGAGAAAATTTTTGTACGCGATGCTTGTTGCCGGAATAGGCGCGGGATTCAGCATTATTGTGGTTCTTCTTCCCATTCTTATTTTGTATTGGTATTTGTTCAACGAAAAAGAATCTATTATTGCTTTGTTACGCGGAAAAACTTTTTATTTGGCGTGTTTTCTGTTTATTATTTTGGCGATATTGCCGGCTATTATATATCCCGGAAGCTTTGGTTTTAAGGGCGATGTTACCGCCGAGAACGCAAAAACATTTTTTGGCGTTTTACAAAGTCCGTTTTTATTTCTCAGACCAGTGGCGTTATCCGAGCCAGTTTTGGCGATATTCGCGATTATTGGTTTGATATTGGCTTTTCTGCGTAAGCGGCGGCTTTTTTGGCCGATTTTTCTTTTTATTTACACTTATAGCGCGATTTTTTATTTATTTTTCCGCTATGAGCACAGGTTCACGATTTCTCTTTTTCCATTATTGGCTATTTTAGCGGCTTACGGTTTTTATGAATGTCACCGGAGGATTCCTAACAGAATCATTTCCGCGGGTTTTATGCTGATACTGGCGGTGCCGCTGATTTTATCACTGCGGCTGAGCTATCTTTTTTATAATAACGACTCCCGCATTCATGCCCGCCAATGGGTTGAAGAAAATATTCCGCAAGGGTCAAAAATACTGGTATACGCGCGATTAACCCGTTTGTCTTCCGTAAAAGAGGCCATTCAGGAGCAGGAAAAAATAGACCCGGGTTCGTTGAGAAAAGTGGATATTGCCGAGGCAAATTTAATTGTCGGACGGCCCAATGCTTTTCACGCCCTTAATTTGTATACGGTCAGCAACGATAAATTTTTTCAGGACATAAAAAATTACGCCGCGGCTAACCAATACCAATATTTGTTTATGGAAATGGATAATTTCAACAGAAATCAGGAACAATGGGAACAGATTCGGCAGGTGGCGCAAGGAAAACCAGAATTGGCGTCTTTCAGCGGCGGGCCGCAGAATTATTCCCTTTCTGTCGGCCAGCTGTTAGGCAGTCCGTTTAATTTGTTTAAATTGAAAGAGCTTGGCCCGCCGATAAAAATTTATAAATTA
>CAYHXS010000024.1:0-5665 GCA_964360665.1 uncultured Candidatus Saccharibacteria bacterium
GAATAAAAAAGAACGGACATTAGTTTTATTAAAACCTGACGCGGTGCAGAGGAATCTGGCCGGGGAGATTATCGGCCGGTTTGAAAAAGCCGGATTAAAGATTGTGGCGATGAAATTGGTTCTGCCGACGAAAGAGCAGACGCATAAGCATTACGTAAAAAATGACGCGGAAATAGAAGCGCTTGGCCGGCGGAATATTGAGGCAAAGAAAAAAGGCGGCGCCATAGTAAATGACGACCCGAAAGAATTTGGGCAGAAAATTATAGACAGATTAATGGTGTTTTTGTCCTCCAGCCCGGTATTAGCGATGGTTTTGGAGGGCAATAAAGCAATTCCGATTGTCAGGAAGATGGTTGGTTCTACCGAGCCGCTCCAATCCGATGTCGGCACTATCCGTGGAGATTATACTTTGGATTCTTATGACTTGGCTGATAAAGACGGCCGGGCGGTTAGAAATTTGGTACATGCTTCCGCGAATGAATTTGATGCGGATTATGAAATTAAAGTCTGGTTTAAAAAAGAGGAGCTGGTCAATTATCGGACAGTCCGGGAAAGGATTTTATACGACGTAAATTTGGACGATATTTTAGAATAATTTTTGTATGGATCCGCGACTTCATTTTGTGGTGGCGACTTGCATTATTGCGCGTGACGGCAAGTTTTTGATTGCGCAAAGGGCGCCGCATGAAAAAGCTTTTCCTAATAAATGGAGCGTGCCGGGAGGGAAACTGGTGCTGACCGAGTACCAGCATTTGCCAAAAACTTCGCCGACGCATCCCCAGTGGTACAACGTGGTTGATTGGGTGCTTAGAAAAGAAATAAGAGAGGAGGTTGGACTGGAAATAGAAAAGTCGCAGTATCTTTGTGATTTGGTTTTTGTCCGGCCGGACGGTTATCCGGTGGTAACTCTTTCTTATTGGGCGAAATATAAAAACGGTGAGGTAAAACTTTGCAAGGATTTGACTGATTATCGGTGGGTAACTCTTGAAGAGGCGAAGAAATATGATTTGATTGACGGGATTTGGGATGAACTTAAAGAGGTGAACAATCTTTTAAAGTAAAAAAATTCTGAACTTTGGAATAAGAGAAAGCCCCATTATGCGGGGATTTTTGTCAATGAAAATGGTATAATAAAGACGATCCGACCGAAAGGTTTAGGATCACAAAATCTCGCTCAGTTTCCTGAACAAATCGTTTTAATAGGGAAGGCGAATTATTGCAAGCTGTGGTTTGCAATTGAGCCTACCCACCTGACTTATATCAGGGAACGATAGAGCGAGATTTTGCGGTCTCTAAACAAATATCTCCCCTAAATTGAAATCATTGATTTTGTATCAATTTCAAGGCGTGAGGAGGAAATCGTAGCTTGCTACCTTTCCGACGAACAACACGGAAATTGGACAAAATCAAGATTCCCTGCCTGCCGGTAGGCAGGCCAAAGGGTAAGGAAATTTTGATTAACTTCTTCGTTATGCCTCCTCGCTGCAGCTATGGCTGTAAGCTCGTCGGCAAGCCTTGAATTTAAATCAAAATTTCTCTTATCAATTAGGGAAAGTATTTATTTAGAGACCGCATTTTCTTGAAAATCGCAGTTGTTTACCTTAGGATTTAATCAGCTCAATGACAGGGGGAAATATGAAAGTTCTCGGCAGGCTGGCAATAATGTATTTGGCGCATCCCACGCGCATCTGGAAAAGTGGCGGCAGCGGAAAGATTGTTGAATTCGCCCGGAAAAAAGGATTTGCTCCGGTGAATCCTTTTACTTGTGGAGATTTCCAGGATTTTGAAGACGGCGCGGTCGGCAGAGAAGGAACTCTTCAGTGGACATTGCATCTTCAGCGCGGCTGTTATTGGTCGGGATATTTCGGCATTTCCGAAGGCGTGATGCGGGAAATAGAAGACCGTTTGAAATGGGATTCGGAGAATCGTATGCGTATTTTTTATGAAGACGATGCCGGCGTTTTGTTTGATCCGCAGTGGAATGAAGAATACGCGCGTTTGAGCAAGAAATTCGGCGACCTTTTGGCTGAACTTCGCGGCAGGCATCGTTTAATCGCGTTTGTCGGCCCAAGCGCTACCGGAAAAACATATTGGATTGAACGGCTTATCAGGCAGTACAGAAAAAAATTGGAGCGCGTAAAAAATACCACGACACGGCCTCCGCGCGATGAAAGTGACAGAAAGTATTATAATCGCGCGACCAAAGATGAGTTTTTGGCTTACGCTGAAAGCCGCGAATTTCTGGAATATGATCAGTATCTCGGCCATTATTACGGCTCATCACTCGCGGAAATGCGTCGTGTACTCCGTTCGTCTAATGGGATTTTCGCGATTACGCCGAAAGGAGCGCAGGAACTTTATCGCTGCCGCCATGAAATGAACGTGGAATTGGTGCTTTTGCGGCCGGTAAATGAGTCGGTGCTTTTGAAAAATTTCGGACGCCGCGGCGAACAGGATAAAAAGAAAATTGAAGAATCAATCCAGCAGGCGAAAAATTTCATTTTGCCCGCGTCTGTCAGTCACCATGTTTTGGAATTGACCGGAACGCGCGCTGACGAGGAACATGTGTTTAATCTTATTTCCTCGCTCTTGAAATGATTTAATCCGCACTCTTATGTATAAGAGTGCGGATTTTTGTATTGTCGGATTTTGTTGTAGTATTTATACTTAAGTTATCAGGCCATCGGATAGTGGTAGTCCGTACCCTTGGGGTGGGTATAGTCCCGGTTCGATTCCGGGTGGCCTGACAGATTTAATTTTGCGTTGCGTTTGCTATTGACAAATATCATATCTTATGATAGGATATATTTATCTTTGATAATAAGGAGGTTTAATTCCAATGTCTAAAAGAACATGTCGGAGGGAATACTTGGCTAAGTTGTCATCAGAAGATGAGCTGGGCGCGCGCGAGGTGTGGCCAGCATTCGTGCCGATAGAACAAATCGGTCCGGATCACGTACTGACACTGCCGTTCAGCGTCCTTCGTGAGGTTCAGGATCCTTTGGAGAATCTTTCCCAGAATCACAGGTTTGTTTAAGCACAGTCGGGCACGACTCAAAATATGCAAAAGCCCCGCAGTAAAATGCGGGGCCGTTTTTTTACAAAAATCCGCTTACTTAGAAGCGGCTTTTCTTTTAGCTTTTCGGAGGCATTTTACGCAGGCCTTAACTCTTCCGATTTTTCCGGGTAAAGAAAGCCATTGGAGATTTGGCTGTTTTCTGCTGGTACTGGTTGGATTATAGTGGCCGCGAAGCAGTTTCCGCGTTCCTCCCATTAAATAACTTTTACTGCAAATTGCGCATTGTCTCATATAAGGACTTATATTATATGACTTGCCAATTTAAATCAAGAATAGTATTCTAATTTCAGCAAGCTAAACAATAAGGAGGGGCAGATGGACAAGGAAGACAAGCCAAAAAGACCAACAGAGGAATTGAACATTGTAACTGCTTTGGGAGTTACCACATCAATGGAATTTTCCGAAGACTATGCCGTTATTAAGTTTTTTGATAAAAGCAAATTAGTTAAGCAAAGAAAAATTTTTCTTAAGAGTGAGGAACCCAAGGATTTGAAAGAAATAGGCAAGGCTTTCGGGATGAATATTCCCCATTGTTTTTATTTGGGCTGTAAATATTGCAAAGATTTTGTGAATATAGTTCAGGCTTATTCAGTAACGCCCGGCGGCATAAAGGATTGCGCCATGACCGTGACATTTTACGGAAATAAGTAATTTCCGCCACCCCCTGCTTTTATCGGCGGGGGGTTGTTTGTTAATTTTACAAACCAGCCGGCATATTTCTACGAGAACCGCGGTTCTCTCGCTCTCCCGACGTAAAGTCGGGACAGCGGTCAAAGCCCTGCCTGCCGGCAGGCAGGGCTGTTTATTCTTATCACTCTGACTTATCGCTCTGAATTTTTCTCTTTTGCTTAACCCGCCTCTTTGCGGAACCGGGTTGTCCGCTCGCTCCCGCGGCTCGCAAGCACCGCTACCTTCTCGGCAAATCGGTCTCGCTATGCGAGACACCAAGCCGATTTGCCTGCGAAAGTTTCCGCGTAAGAGGCGAGTTTTCGCTTTTTTTTAAGAGAAAAATTCCTCGCTTTTTTTGCCAAACCCAAAAACTCTATGAGGCTGGCATCGGGCTGGCAGTGGGAACAACTTAGCCCCGCTAAAGCGGGGCTTTATAAACCGAAGGTCCCGAGTATTCCCGAGGGATGGAGGCGGTCAGCCGAATAGAGTTTTCTGGGGTTTGGCGTTTATTAGGACGCCAGTGCCGTTAGGAAGATAATTTCCGGCGTTAATTGTTTGCTAAATCCAAAAAATTGGAATAAAATTGAAGAATCCATTTCAATAATATGTCTTCTGATGCCGCACAACTTATTAAGGAAAAGCTGGATGTTGTTGATTTTCTGCGCCAATACATTGAGTTAAAGCCGGCCGGTAAAAACTTCAAAGCGCGCTGTCCATTCCATAAAGAAAAAACGCCTTCTTTTATGATTTCTCCGGAAAGGCAGTCTTGGCATTGTTTTGGAGCTTGCAATGAGGGCGGTGATGTTATCAAGTTTTTGATGAAGTATGAAAATCTGGAATTTTATGACGCGCTGAAGATTCTGGCGGAAAAAGCCGGAGTGGATTTGAAAGTATTCGGCAACCGGGATTTGCATGCCCATAACGCGCTTTATAATATTACGGACGCGGCAAAGAATTTTTTTAAGGAAAATCTTTCCAAGTCGCAGTTTGTGAAAGATTATCTGAAAGAACGCGGATTGAACGCGGAGACCATCGGCGAATTTGAAATAGGTTTGGCGCCGGGCGGTTCGGATTTGCTGACTAAGCATCTTTTAAAGCTTGGTTATAATATTTTGGATATTGAAAAAGCCGGTCTGACGTTTAAGACCGAACGGGGGACTTATTGGGACAGGTTTCGCGACCGTGTGATGTTTCCTATTTATAATCACGTTGGCAAAGCCGTGGCTTTCACGGGCAGGATTTTGCCGGGGAAAGAAAATGAGAATATCGGCAAATACGTGAACAGCCCGGAAACTCCGGTTTTCCAAAAATCAAAAATTCTTTACGGTTTTCACCGGACTAAAAACGATATTCGTGAAGCGCGTTTGGCAGTGCTGGTGGAGGGGCAGATGGATTTTTTGATGATGTGGCAGGACGGGATAAAAAATGTGGCGGCAACTTCGGGAACGGCTTTGACCACTGACCATTTGCTGGTTTTGCGGCGGCTGGCGGATGAATTGATTTTGAGTTTTGACAGCGATGAAGCCGGGCAGATGGCGGCGGAACGGGGCATTGACCTCGCGGCGGCGCATGATTTTTCCGTTAAACTTTTGATAATTGATGATGAAAAATTGAAAGACCCGGCTGACGCGGTAAAAGCAAAGCCCGGACTCATGAAAAAACTGGCGGAACAATCCAAATCGGCAATGGATTATTATTTTCACCGGCATCTTAACAATCTTGGCCTGCCCGGCCAGGGCAAGGATATAAAAGCGAAAAAGCAAAGCGTCCGGCTGGTGCTTGGGAAAATAAAAAACATTTCCAGCGCCATTGAACGGAGCCATTGGCTGAATGAACTTTCCCGGCGGGTGGGAATTTCCGAAGAAGCTTTATTGGAAGAAATGGGAAATTTAAAGGTTAATAATTTACCTGTGGAAA
>CAYHXS010000024.1:5765-7671 GCA_964360665.1 uncultured Candidatus Saccharibacteria bacterium
GCAGCCGGAAGATTTATCCCGCCGCGACATTATTTTCCAGAGATTGTTTGGCGTGCTTATCCATATGAAGAGTGATCTTCAGAAAATAAAAAATTATGTCCAATATATTCCGGAAAAATATCTTCCGGTTTATGAGAGCGCGGTTGACCAGTCAAAAAAATCTCCGACTGACCTTAGTGAAATGATGGGGCTGGTCAGCATGAGATTTAGTCTGGAAAACGGGGATTTGGAAACGGAAAAGCTGGAAAAGGAATCGCAAACCTTGCTTCGGGAATTAAAATTGGAGTATTTAAAAGAGCGGCGCCAGCAAATCGGCGAACTTATCAAAAAATTGGAATATGAAGGGGAAGAAGTAAAATTGTGTACTGCTTTGCAGGAATTTTCCCAAATATCAAAAGAACTTCAGGAGGGATAGGCGAGTTATATATTTAGTGTTAAGCTAATTCATTGTCTAAATTATCTAATGGCAAAAAATAAAAAATTAAAAAAGCCGCCGCTACAGCGGGGCAAACCGGCTAAGCCTGTCCGGCCAGGAAAAAAACTTTTGAAGCGGAAGAAAAAAATTGTTAAGACAAGAAAAATAAAGAAGTCCGGGAAAAAAGTTAAAAAAGCCAAAGAAAAGAAACTTTCCCAAAAGGAACAGGATAATTTGGAAAATCTGGATGAGCTGATCGCGCGCGGCCGGAGCCGCGGTTTTGTGACTGACGCGGAGGTTTTGCATTTGTTTCCGAAAATTGAAGACAATGTCGCTTTTTTGGAAGAGATTTACCAGAAATTGGATGGGGCGAATATTAAGGTTGTGGAAACCAACCAGCTTATCCAATTAAAAGAAGAAATCAGCCGCAAGGAATTGGAAAACGTAGATAAATTCAAGGGCGAGCTTCCGGATTCGGTGCAGACCTATCTGAAAGAAATCGGAAAGATTAAATTGCTTACCGGTCAGGATGAAAAAGATTTGGCAAAACGGGTGGAAAAAGGCGATAAAGAAGCGCGCCGGATATTCATTGAATCCAACCTCCGCCTGGTGGTTTCTATTGCCAAGCGTTATGTGAATCGTAGCCCGCATTTAAGCATTTTGGATTTAATCCAGGAAGGAAATATCGGTTTGTCGCGCGCGGTTTATAAATTTGATTATCGCCGCGGATTTAAGTTTTCCACTTACGCGACCTGGTGGATTAGGCAGGCGATTACCCGCGCTCTGGCCGACCAGTCGCGCACTATCCGCATTCCGGTGCACATGGTGGAAACAATTTCCAAATATACTCAGGCAAAACGGCATTTGGTGCAGGAGCTGGGCCGCGAGCCGCTGCCGGAAGAAATTGCCATTGAAATGAATATACCGGTGGAAAAAGTCCATCACATCCAGAAAATTTCCCAGGAAGTGGTTTCTTTGGAGGCGCCGGTCGGCGAAGATGACGAAGGAGAGTCATCGCTTTCGGAATTTATTGAAGACGTGCACAGTTTGACTCCGGCGCAGATTGCTTCACATACTTTGCTCCGCGAACGTATTAAAGAAATTTTGGTTGACCTTACTCCGCGCGAGCAGAAGATTTTAGAGATGCGTTTCGGATTGGGGGATGGCATTACCCATACTTTGGAAGAAGTGGGCAAAGAATTCGCTGTTACCCGCGAACGCATCCGCCAGATTGAAGCGAAATCTCTCAGCCGCATTAAACAGCACGGAAAGTCGCATACTTTGGAGGGTTATTAAAAGCTACTCGGTTTGTTTTGGTGTAAATTAGAACACAGGAAATTGTCTTCCTACCGGCACCGGCGTCCTAATAAATGCCAAAACCAGAAACTTTACTCGCTCTGCCTGCATCTCTATCGGCACCGGCGTCCTAATAAACACCAACCCCAAAAAACTCTGTTCGGCTGACCGCCTCCATCCCTCGGGAATACTCGG
>CAYHXS010000025.1:0-7553 GCA_964360665.1 uncultured Candidatus Saccharibacteria bacterium
GTAGCAGCGGGTTTTAAATTAGAGAGGTGTTTGGATAAAAGATTGTCTAATCTTAAAACCACAATTTTAAGCTTACGCAAAAATCTTTCCAGCCAATAACTGGAAAAAGCGTCCGCTTTTTCCAGCGGAAATTTCCTGAAAAAATCTTCAAGATAATTCTTCCGCGGTTCGGAAGAAGCTGTTTCCAAAACTCTCGGTAAAGCCCGCGCAAAAAGATAAATAATCGCGCCCAGACTGAGCATCACGATTGTCTGTAAGACAAAGTTATACATATACGTAATTGTAACCCCGATGTTCTTCGGGGTAAAGTATTTACTTTAAGCTCTGAAGTAAATACTTTATATCTGAAAACGCGAAAAACGGGCTACTTTCAAATTCTCCCCTACTTTGGCAATGGTATTTTTAATCAAAACTTCAACAGTAATATCCTGGTCTTTAACATATTCCTGCCTCAGCAAATCCTCCACTGATTCAGGCGCCATTGAAGCAACCTGAAGCGCGAGGTTCTTTGCCAGTTCTTTTACCGGTTCCGAATGCGCCACAAAATCCGTTTCCGAACGAAGCTCCAAAAGCACGCCCACTCTTCCGTTGTGAATGTATGATTCTAAAAGCCCGGCTCCGGTTTCCCGGCCGGCTTTTTTCTCCGCCTTGGCAATCCCTTTCACGGCAATAATCTTCTTGGCCTTTTCATAATCGCCTCCGGCCTCTTCCAGCGCCCGCTTGCAATCCATTATTCCAGCTCCGGTTTCCTCGCGAAGTTTTACGATAACATTACTCATTTGTGAAAAAAATTATTCTGCTTTTTTATCCTGAACAGGAACCTGAGCGGACAAAACCGCTTCAGCAGCTGATTTTCTCCCATCATTCACGGCTTTTTCAAATTGCTGCAAAATCCATTCCGCGCTTTGCTTGCTTCGGTCGTTGGCAGGAATCGGATATGCCACCAACTCAGGATTGGTATCGGTATTCATTACGCCGATTACCGGAATCCTCAAACGGTCCGCTTCGCGCACCACGATTATATGTTTATTGACGTCAATGACAAAAATCGCATCCGGAAGATTATCCATATTTTCCAAACCGCTGAACATGGTATTCATTTTTTCAATCTGCCTATCAAAATTAAGTTTTTCTTTTTTGGTATATTTATCCCAACGGCCGGCTTCTTTGTCGCTTTTTAATTTTTTAAAATAAGCAATCCGTTTTGAAATTGTCTTAAAATTAGTAAGGGTTCCGCCAAGCCAACGCACCGTGACAAAGGACAAATTAAGCTTTTGCGCGGTTTCTTTAACCGATCCGCTCACCACCGGCGTGGTGCCCACCAAAAGAATTGTGGCTTTTTTGGAAATTTTTTCTTTTATGAAATTTACGGCTTTTTCCAAAAAAACGAGGGTTTCTTCAAGGTCAATTATTTCCATGCCGCCGCGGGCGCCAAAAACAAAAGGCCTCATCCGCGGATGAGTTTTGGAGCCGCGCTTACCCAAAGCCAGCCCGGCCTTCATCATTTCTTCCAACAGCGCCAACTTAGCCGGTTCATGCTGAACGGCTTTTACTTCTTTATTCAATTCCATTTCTTTTTCGGTCGCGACATTCATAAAATAAGATAAGAACCTATCTCAATAATAGTTTCTAAACGCGATACAAGTCAATTTTATTCAGAACAAGGAATGAGAAGGAAATCGCAGTTTTAACTGCCTTTCCGACGAATGACGATGTTATGAATAAAATTGGCTGTATCCCGGAGGGTTGCTGTCTAAATTGAAAATTTCTGCGTTATGCTTCCTTGCCGTGGTTTAAACCACAAGCTCGTCAGCAAGCCTGGAAATTTATCAATTTATATCAGCAACGCGTTTGAAAGCTATTGTTGAGATAGGTTCTAATTATTATATTCAAATCCGGGAAAAATATCAAGCATGCTTTTGCCGCCACTTTTCAATCTCCTTATGGTTGCCGGACAGCAAAACTTTCGGGGCTTTTCTCGCCCGGCCGCTGATTTTTGCCGATTCGGGTTTAGTATAAACCGGATACGTGCCCTTTATCTCCTCCAGAGATTCTCTTTTCCCGAGCATCCCCGGAATCAGTCGGGCAATTGATTCTATGACAATCGCCGCCGGTAGTTCCCCGCCGGAAAGCACGAAATCTCCGATGGAAATTTCCTCATCAGCGACATATTGCGCCACCCGCTCATCAACTCCTTCATAACGGCCGCAGATAAAAATCAATTGTTCGTATTTGGAAAGGCGGTGCGCCTCTTTTTGGTCAAACTTTTTGCCGCGCAACGAAAACAAGATAACTCTCGTTTTTAACTTTTTACTTTTTACTTTTAACTTTTCAACTACTTTCGCAACCGGTTCAACTTTCAAAACCATTCCCGCACCGCCGCCATAAGGAGAATCATCAACTTTCCGGTGTTTATCATCGGTGTAATCACGCAAATTATGGGTGAAAATCTTAATCAGCCCTTTTTCCCGGGCTTTTTTTATGAGCGATTCATTAAAATAACTGTCCAATATTTTCGGAAATATGGTAATGATATCAAAACGCATAACTATATATTAATATTAATCATATAAAATTTATAAGTCTAATGAAAAAAACCAAAATCCGCCGAAAGGCGGATTTTTGGTAAAAGCTTAGGGATTAAAATCTCCTCCCATCCCACCTTCCGCGGAACGCGGAACGTGAGTAGAGCCTTCCGGCTCTTCAATCTTGAGATTGACGCGGGCATTATTCCTAATGCCGACGATTCTCAAAAGAGAACGGATAGCTTTGGCAGTGGATCCCTGTCTTCCGACAATAAGACCCATATCCTTGGGATTCACTTTCAAAGAAAGCAGGACTCCCATTTCATCAACTTTCCTGGTAACTTCCACGTTGTCCGGATTTTCCACAATGGACTTTACGAGATATTCCAGAAATTCCTGATCATGAGGCTGTTGTGCCATAAATCTGTTCAGAATTTGTCTTTTTCTTACTTCGCGACCTTTCTTTTTATTGTTTATAATATAACAGAAATTAAACTAATTGTCAATTACACTACGCTTTTGGCGCTACAGCTGGCGCCGCGATTTTTTCCCCTTCTTTTCCTTCGGCGCGCTCAGGACCATGTTTCTTCGCTTTTTTATGAACGGCGATTTTCGCGCCTTCAATTATTTTTCCGCTGACCAAAAGATTGTGAACCGTATCGCTCAGCTTGGCACCATTCTTCATCCAATACAAAATCCTCTCTTTATTGAAAGAAGTTTGATTTTTAGCCGGTTCAAACCAGCCAAGCTCTTCCAGCTGCTCCCCTTTTAATTTGGAACGCCTTTCACCGACAACAAGCCGGTAAAACGGCTGGTGTATTTTTCCTTTGCGCTGTAACCGAATCATTAACATAAGTAGCTTTTATAATAATCAAAAAATAATTTCCCGTCAATATACACGGAAACTACTCCAATTTAATTGATAAGACTTTTGAAACTCCATCCTCTTCCATTGTCACTCCATAAAGTACATTCGCGGCTTCCATTGTAGCGCGGTTATGGGTCACTAAAATAAACTGGGTCTTTTTCGCGAAATCTCTGACAATATCCGCGAACCGCTTGGTGTTTTTCTCATCCAAGGCCGCATCCACTTCAACCAGCACTAGAAACGGCGGCGGACTCACGGAAATAAGGGCGAACAGCGCGGCAATGGAAACCAAACTTTTTTCACCTCCGGAAAGCATATCCAGGCTATGTATGCGCTTACGGGGCAAACTCAATTCAATTTCAATGCCCAGCTGGCGCAATTCTTCAGTCTCCATATCTTCAACTTCTTTTTCGTGCTCCCTTAATTCCGGGTCAGTCGCCGCCTCCACTTCTTTTTGGATTTTTATATCCGGCTTTTCCAAAACCAATTTCGCTTTGCCGCCGTCAAACATCAAATCAAAAAATTTATCAAATTCTTTGTTTATTTTATCCAGCGATTCATGAAATCCATTGTCAATTTTTTCTTCCAATTCATCAATAAGCTGGTCCAAATCTTTCGCGGCTTTTTCCAGATCATCCAGCTGGGATGCCAAAAAAGCATGGCGCGATTCAGTTTCTTCCGCTTCCTTGACCAAAGCATGGTCAACATCGCCGATTCCGGCGATTTCCCCGCGCAAACGGAGCATTTTCCGCTCCAAAGCAACCAAATTTTCTCCGCTGACAAGCAACTGCGACTGATCTTTGGCCAGCGCCTCCATTTCCGCCATTGTCCGCCCCACCTGGTTTATTTGCATCTCAATGTCCTGTTTCCGCAGATTCAGCCGTTCAATTTCAAAAAACAGGCGGTTTTTGTCATTATCCAGTTTGGCGATTTCTTCTTTTTTATTTTCCACTTTTTCAAACGCGCGGCGGAAGTCTTCGTTAAAATGCTCGTAACCTTTTGCCGACTCTTCTTCTTTCACGGACAAAGCCGCCAATTCTTCGCGAATAGGCCCCAGCTTTTTCATCAGCTCGTCTTTAGCGAATTTCAAATCTTCCATTTCGCCTTTTTTCCTTGAAGATTGGCCGGTAACCGAAGAGACTTTCTGCCGGAGCATTTTCAAATCTTCATGGATTTTCTCCAGACTTTTTTCAGCCAGTAATTTTTCAATAACTTCTCCGACCTCCCCCAAAACAGTCAACAATTCTCCGGAACGCAAATCAACTCGTTCACTGGCAACGACAGAATTCAAAAATTCAATTTTCGCTTCCAATTTGCCGGCATCACGTTCAATCGTTGACCGTTCCTGCAAAAGCAAATCCCGCTTTTTCCGGATGTCGCCTATTCCGGATTTTTGCGGTTTTACCGATTCTATTTTTTCCAGTTCTTTTTTAAATCCGTCCAATTCCTTCTCTTTTTCCGCCATCGCCGCGTCAATCTTTTTTATTTCCGGGTCAAATTTCCCGATGCCGGCGTTAATTTCCTTCAACTTGTTTGCGAAATAGCCGTTCTCCAATTCTTTTAATTCTTGCTGAAGTTCCCCGAGCTTCCCCCATTTCGCGGTCTGGCGCTTCAAAAACCGGAGATGCGGCGCCACCTCTTCAATCATTGCCCGGACTTTTTCAATATTAATTGACGTATTTTTCAGCTTACGGCTGGCTTCATGTTTTTTAAGCTGGTACTGCCGGAGCCCCAGAATTTCCTCAATCATCGTCCGCCGTTCTTCCGGAGTCGCCCGAACAAAAAGATCACTGGAACCCTGATTAATAATAGAAAGCCCGCGCGTTCCCAGCCGGACCTTCGCGAAAAAATCAATTATGTCTTTCAAGCGCACCTCAGCCTTGTTCAAAAAATATTTTGAGACGCCGTCGCGTTCAATCCGGCGCGTAATCGTCACCTCCTTAAAATCCACCGGAAAAAATCCCGAGCTATTGTCAAAAGTCAGGTTAACTTGCGCCATGCCCATCCGCGGCCGCTTCGGCGTTCCAGCAAAAATCAAGTCCCCGGCTTTCGCGCCGCGGAGATTTTTCGCTTCCCTTTCACCCAGAATCCAGCGCACCGCGTCAATGACATTGGATTTGCCACTGCCGTTCGGCCCGACGATTCCGGCAATACCGCCGGGAAAATCCAAAATCGTCTTCTGCGCGAATGACTTAAAACCGATAAGCTCCAATTGCTTCAAATACATAAACTTATTATAGCGCGGCAATTATTTATAAAGTTTCCTCAAGGCTTTTTTGGCGGCCTCTACTTCAGCGTCCTGCTTGGAAAGCCCTTCGCCTTCGGAGATTTTCTCGCCGCCAACATAAGCTCCAACCGTAAAAATCTTTTTATGGTCCGGCCCCTTTTCGCTCAACAGCCTGTAAATCGGCGTAACTTTTTGCTCGGCCTGCGAACGTTCCTGAAGAACGCTTTTCGGATCCTTATAAAGTCCCTTTTCCAAAATTTCCTCTACTGCCGGAAAAATAAATTTCACGACGAATTTTTTCGCTTCAACATATCCACCGTCCAGATATACCGCGCCTATCAGAGCTTCCATGGCATTCGCCAAAATCACTTCCCTGGCCCGGCCGACATCCTTTGCCTCGCCACGGGATAAAAGCAAAAATTTTTCCAGTTTAATATCCCGGGACAAACTTGCCAACATCTGATAATTGACCAGAGCCGCGCGCAAAGTGGTTAATTTGCCCTCAGGTTCTTTAGAAAAACGCCCGAACAAATCCTCCGTCACCGCCAGCTCCAAAACCGCGTCGCCTAAAAATTCCAGGCGCTCATTATGCGGAACCGGCCATTTCGGATTTTCATTCAGATAAGAACGGTGAGTAAGCGCCTCTTTCAGCAGATCGCTATTTTTAAATTCATACGATATTAAATTTTGAAGTTTTATCGGATCCAAGTTAGAAAACTGGGAACTAAAAATTGTATATTAACGGATTAATATATAATTTTTAGTGCCTAATTGTTATTTTTTATTTTCTTCTTTTTTCATAATTTCTTCCGGCTTTTCTTCCTTTGGTTTTGGCTTATCGTCTTTTCCCGGTTCGCCAAGCTCGCGGTAAATCGTGCCCAGAACGCCATTAATGAACTTGCCCGAATTGGGGCCGCCATAATTTTTGGCTACTTCAATGGCTTCGTTTATGGCGACTTTCGGCGGAACCTCTTTCCGGTCCGCGTAAAGCAATTCATAAAGCCCGACCCGCAAAGCATTGCGGTCCACAATCGCGATCTGTTCCAACGGCCAGTCCGGCGCCGCTTTTTCAATTATATTATCAATATCTTTTTTGTGTTCAATTATCCCTTTCAACAGCTTCCAGGCGAATTCCGGCTCGTCAATTCCCGGCCCAAATTCTTTTAAATTCCTTTCCAAAATAGCCGGCAGATCATTTTGCTGTTTATAAAAATCCCACTCGTAAAGGGACTGAAGAACTATTGACCTGCAAAGTTGTCGAGTTGCCATTATTTGTACTTCCCGCAATTTAAACAAACCCTATGGGGTAAAATCGGGGCTTTGCAATTTCCGCAGACAACCAGGCTGATTTTTTTCAAGGCCTGATGAGACCGGTGTTTGCCAACTTTGGATTTTGAATGATGTTTTACTGGTACGCCGCCCATAAAAATAAAGTTCAGTTTGTATCCTTAATTTATATCAACTTCTTGCCTCTGTCAAACTAATTTGTTCGCTACTTGTCTGCCTAACGACACCGGCATCCTAATAACGCCAAAACCAAAAACTCTGTTCGGCTGACCGCCTCCATCTATAAAGCCCCGCTTTAGCGGGGCTAAGTTGTTCCCACTGCCAGCCCGATGCCAGCCTCACAGAATTTTTAGATTTGGCGTGAAAGCAAGAAGGGTGAGCTATACCTGTTTGTCATGCGGCAACTGCCGGAGGCGCATCAGCTCGGTATCGCTAAAAGCGATTGATGCGCCGAGGCGTAGGCAGCGCACCGCGCTGGCGGGGCGAATGCCGGTGCCGCAGATAAATAGGTATAGCGAATAAACAAGTTGAGGAAAGAGAAAAATTCAGAGCGATAATGGATTGCCTTTTGGACAAATAATTACATTATGATATAGTTAAATTAATCCAAAAAAGGAAAGGGCAAAGACCTGAAAGTCTGCCGACT
>CAYHXS010000026.1:0-3618 GCA_964360665.1 uncultured Candidatus Saccharibacteria bacterium
GTATTATTTTGTCTCCCAGTGATTTAATTATGAGTGGCCCACCTCTTCCCATTCCGAACAGAGAAGTGAAAGCTCATAATTCCGATGATATTACCGACTTCGAGTTGGCGAGAAAGTAGGATTTGCTGGGGGTCAAAATAATGCGCGGATTTTTTATTTGGATAAGAAAAATCCCGTTTGCAATCAGCAAACGGGATTTTGTTTATAATATTTTTCTGTATTTTACCGGCCGGTTTTCAGTTTTGGCTCGGGCGATTCCGTATTTCATTCCTTCGGAAATTCCTAAATCAACATAGACCACGGTTGCTTCGGCTACCAATCCCCAGGCAAGGCCGGCTTCTATTCCCAGTTTCCGTTCTTCCGGAACTTTATCTTTTAAGACTCCCGGTTGCGTATATAAAAGGTGGCTTGCTAATGGCGCTTCTCCCCTTAATATAGAATCTCGCAAGCTCATTCTTGCATAGGCGATATTTTTTTTGATGTCACCCGCAAATGGGCTTTCCAGTATTACCAGTTTCATTTTCCCTCCGTTTCTTTTATGAACTGTTATTACAGTATCATTGGAAGTTTTGATAAGCAAGTGAATAGGTATTCGGAATGTTGTATAATTTCAATATGTCCAAAACTTTTGCAAAACAGATTTTTTACGGCATTCTTTATCTGACAATTCTCGCCCTGCTGGCCTGGGGATTTTATTTGATTGCTTTAAAATCGCCGCCGACTTGTTCTGACGGCGTTCAGAACGGCAATGAAACCGGAGTTGATTGCGGCGGACTTTGCGTTGCCTGCGAAATTAAAAAATTGAAACCGCTGTCTCTTTCGCCGGCAACGCTTTTCGGCTTTGACCGGGTTTATTCCGTTGGCGCGGAATTGCGTAACCCGAATATGAGTTTCGGGGCGGAGGATTTTTCTTATGAAGTTAATTTTTATGATGAAGCCGGAAAAATTTTGAAAACGATAAAAAATAAATCTTTTGTCTATGCCGGAGAAACCAAAGATATTATTGAAGTCGGAATAAAAATAACTGAAGGCATTCCGGTTAAAGGTGAAATAAAGATTGACGCCCCCGGCATTATATGGGAAAAAACTCAGGATTTTTTCCAGCCGAAAATAACATTGAACAAGGTGAATTTTATAAATGAAAAAACCCAGGTTTCCCTTTCCGGCAGTTTGAAGAATTCAAATAATTTCGTCGTTTCCAGAATCATATTAAGCGCGTTTTTGGTGGATAAATTGGGAGTGAAGGTCGGGGTTTCTAAAACCGAACTCAAAAATCTGGACCCGTTTATCGTGGAAAACTTTAAAATTTCTTTTCTAGTGGATAAAACCTTAGCCGGAGTTGTTGATTCCAAAGCGACTGCCGCGAGCCTGTCGGTTGAAGTTTTAAAGTGATATTAGCTACAATAAGCTTTGATGAATCTTAAGCGTTTAGATTGGCTTTTGAATTCCGGCATTATTTTTTTGTTTGGCGCCGGTTTACTGTCTTTGGCCAGCGTCGCGCCGCGCCTTGCCGGCTGGCAATTGTTGTGGGGCGCAATCGGAGCGGGAATAGTTTTGCTTTTCGCCAATTTTGATTGGCGTCCGTTTATCAATTACCGTTGGTTTATTTTCGGCATATACGCCTTATCAATAATTTTATTGGTTGTCACTTATCTGTTCGCGCCGCCAATCCGCGGAACCCGCGCCTGGCTGACTATCGGGGCTTTTAAAATACAAACTTCGGAATTGGCGAAGTTCGCGCTGATTTTGGCGTATTCTTATTTTTTCGCCAAAAAACATATCGGCATTGCCAATATCCGCGTTATCGGAATTTCTTTTATTTATTTTTTGTTACCCGCGATTTTAGTGCTGGCACAGCCGGACACGGGTTCGGCTCTTATTTTGGGCGGAATCTGGTTCGGATATTTATTGGTAAGCGGAATTAAATGGAACCATCTTTTTGCCGGAGTTTTGCTGGGCGCGGTTTTGCTGGCTGTGATGTGGAGTTCCGGATTGAAGGACTACCAGAAAGAACGGATTGCCGGCCTTTTTAATCCGGAAAAAGACCCGTTGGGAATAAATTACAGCGTGATTCAGGCAAAAATCGCGATTGGTTCCGCCGGCTTTTGGGGAAAAGGATTCGGGCAGGGAACGCAAGCGCAGCTGGGATTTTTGCCGGAAGCGCAGACCGATTTTATGTTCGCGGCTTTTATTGAAGAGTGGGGATTGGCCGGCGCAACGGCGATTCTGGCGGCGTTTTTTCTGGTTTTATTCCAGATTATGAGGATTGGTTTGTCGGCGGATAATAATTTTTTTAAACTTATTTGTCTTGGCGCGTCCATTGTTTTTTTGCTTCATTTTATAGTCAATGTCGGATCCAATCTTGGCTTGACGCCGGTGATTGGCGTGCCCTTCCCCTTTTTAAGTTATGGAGGGTCAAATTTATTGGCAAGCGCCATGCTTATCGGGCTGATTCAAAGCGGCGTAGTCCATAAAAGATTTTAGATGGAAAATTTATTTTCAAAATTTGTTTTTGCGGCTTGGCTGGCATTGGGATTGGCAGTCTCCTTTTTTTTGTTTTTGCTTACTTCGGTTTCCGCCGGAACGCATTACCGGTTTTTTGAAATCAATAACGGCCAGGGATTCAGGGCAATTGCCCAATCTTTGTCCGATGAAAAATTAATACGTTCAAAAACCGCGTTTGTGGCGTATGGCGCGATTTCCGGTTCGGCACATCGCCTTAAACCCGGCAGTTATCTGATTAGCGTCGGTTCCAGCACTCCGGCGATTTTAGACACGCTTGTCCGCGGCCCGATTATAGACAAGAAAGTTACGATAATAGAGGGGTTGACAATCAAAGACATCGACGCGGTTATAAGCAACGAAAAAATTCTTCAGCCGGGGGAGATTTATAAATTTTTAATAAAAGATTTAAAATCCGGATACGAATTTTTGAAAGGCGTGAAAACTTTGGAAGGATTTTTGTTTCCGGATACTTACAAATTTTTCCTGCAAGGTGATAAGAAAGAGGTGATTGGAAAATTATTGGATAATTTCAATAAGAAAGCCTGGCCTCTTCTCAGAGACCAGAAGGATTTTTACGAAAAACTTATTATTGCTTCGCTTTTGGAAAAGGAGGCGCCGGAGTTTAACGACCGCCGGCTGATAGCGGGCATATTATATAAAAGATTGAAGCTGGGGATGCCGCTGCAGGTTGACGCCGCGGTTATTTACGCCAAATGCAAATGGGCATTCATGACTTGTGAATCCACGAAGCTGGCAAGAAAAGATTTTGGATTGCAATCGCCGTACAATACTTATTTATATAACGGATTGCCTCCGGGGCCGATCGGAAACCCGGGCTTGGAAGCTATTACGGCGGCGATTTACCCATTATCATCGGATTACTTATATTATTTGTCCGACCCCAAAACCAAAAAAACAATTTTCAGCAAAACTTTTGACGAACACAATGACAATCGGGCGAAATATCTGGGGATTTAACGCGCCCTTTTGTGGATATGCTGTGGATAACAGCCGGCTTGACTTATAAATAAGCCTGCCTGCCGTAAGGCAGGGGTATTGACAAATTTCAGATAATTGGATTATAATATTATTTACATGTGTTTTTAATACATA
>CAYHXS010000026.1:3718-7241 GCA_964360665.1 uncultured Candidatus Saccharibacteria bacterium
ATAAAAAGTTAAATAACTTTTTAAGAAAGTTTTAAACTTGCGCATGCCAAAATTGCCAACAAAAATTTTTTCTTCGCACTCCGGTCCGCTGATTAAACAGCCGAATTTGGTTGAAATTCAGACTGCTTCTTATAAGTGGTTTTTAAAACATGGACTGGAAGAACTTTTTGAAGAAATTTCTCCGATTAAAGATTATACCGGAAAAGACCTGGAATTGCATTTTGTTGATTATTATTTTGACGAACCGAAATACGACGAAAATTATTCCCGTTACAAAGACCTGACTTATGAAGCGGCGCTGCGGGTTAAATTCAAACTGGTCAATAATAGAGTTAAGGAAAGAAAAGAACAGGAAGTTTATCTTGGAGATTTTCCGGTGATGACCGAACGTGGAACTTTTATTATCAACGGAGTGGAACGCGTCGTGGTTTCCCAGCTTATCCGTTCTTCCGGCGTTTATTTTACGGCGAATATGTGGAAAGGCCGGAAGCTTTTTGGCGCGAAAATTATCCCGAATCGCGGCGTTTGGATTGAATTTGAAACTGACCAGGACGGCTTTATCGGGGTAAAAATTGACCGCAAGCGCAAAGCGCCGGCGACTTCCATATTAAGAATTCTTGGCCTGGAAAGCGATGAAGAGATTTTGGATACTTTCAGCGACATAGATAGCGGCGAAATCAAGTATATCCAGGCCACCCTGAAAAAGGATTCCGCCAAAACCGCCGACGACGCTTACATTGAAATTTATAAGCGCATCCGGCCTGGAGATTTGGCAACCTCGGAAAACGCCAAGAGTTTGATTGACGCCATGCTGACGAGGTTTGACCGCTATGACTTATCTCAAGTCGGCCGCTTTAAGATTAACCAGCGTTTGAATCTGGAAAGTCAAAGCCGTCTTTTGGAACTTCAGGATTTTATCGCCATGTTGAAAGAGGTTATCCGTTTGAATAATGACCAGTCAGTGGAGCCGGATGATATTGACCATTTGGGCAACCGCCGCGTCCGCCCGGTAGGAGAACTTTTGCAGAATAAATTGCGCGTTGGTCTGGCGCGGCTTCGCCGCATTGTCCAGGACAGGATGTCCACTTTGGATATTAATGCTTTGACATCGGTGCAATTGGCCAATTCGCGCCCGATTATTTCCGTTATTAAAGAATTTTTCTCTTCTTCCCAGCTTTCCCAATTCATGGACCAGGTTAATCCGCTGGCGGAACTGGAACATAAGCGCAGGATTTCTTCCATGGGTCCTGGCGGCCTTACCCGTGAGCGCGCCGGTTTTGAAGTCCGCGACGTGCACCGTTCCCATTATGGAAGAATTTGTCCGATTGAAACTCCGGAAGGAGCGAATATCGGCCTGGTAAATCATTTGTCCGGATTTGCCCGCGTTAATGAATTGGGATTTTTGGAAACTCCATATATGGCGGTGGAAAAGGGTAAAGTAACTTCCAAGTCAATCTGGCTGAATGCCTTGGACGAGGAAAAATATAAAATCGCGCACGCCGGCGTGCCAGTGGATGAAAACGGCCGTTTAAAAGAGGAATTGGTGGAAGCGAGAATTAACGGAGAGCCGGGTACCTGCCTTCGCGGAGAAGTGGATTTGATTGATGTGGCGCCGAATCAGCTTATCAGCGTTTCTACCGCTTTGATTCCGTTTTTGGAGCATGACGACGCGAACCGCGCTTTGATGGGGTCTAACATGCAGCGCCAAGCCGTGGTGTCTATTAAAGCCGACGCCCCTTACGTGGGAACAGGCATGGAAGAAAAAGCCGCGCATGATTCCGGATACATTATTTTCGCGGAAGAGGCGGGCGAAATAACGGCTGTTGACGCTAAAGAGATTGTTTTAAAAACCAAATCCGGACTGAAAAAATATTCTTTGAATAAATTCAAGCGTTCCAACCAATATACCTGTATTTCCCAGCGGCCATTGGTGAAAAAAGGCCAAACGGTGAAAAAGGGCGAGGCGCTTTGCGACGGGCCTTCCATAGATAATGGCGTTCTGGCGCTCGGGCAAAATCTTCTGGTGGCTTTCGTTTCCTGGGAGGGCGGCAATTTTGAAGATGCTATTATTCTTTCCGAGCGGGTGGTGCAAAACGACCAGTTTACTTCAATCCATATTGAAGATTTTTACATTGATGTCCGTGATACCAAGCTTGGACCGGAAATTACCACTCCGGATATTCCGAACGTTTCCGAAGAAAAATTAAAAAATCTTGATGAAGAAGGAATTATCAGAATCGGCGCCGACGTTCGTTCCGGCGATATTTTGGTCGGAAAAATTTCTCCGAAAGGCGAAAGCGAACTGACGGCCGAGGAAAGATTGCTTCGCGCGATTTTCGGGGAAAAAGCGCGCGATGTTAAAGACACTTCTCTGACTATGCCGCACGGAAAATTCGGCCATATAGTTGCCGTGAAAATTTTTGACCGCGACCGCGGTGATAAATTGGAGCCGGGAATTATTAAAAGAATACAGGTGGAAGTTGCCCAGCTTCGCAAAGTCCGCGCCGGAGACAAACTGGCTGGCCGGCACGGAAATAAAGGAGTTATTTCACAGGTTCGTCCGGTGGAGGATATGCCTTATCTTGCCGACGGAACTCCTGTTGATATTATTTTAAATCCGCTGGGCGTTCCGTCCCGCATGAACTTGGGGCAGGTTTTGGAAATGCATCTTGGCTGGGCCGCTTCCCGGCTTGGCTATCGGGCAGTCACCCCGGCTCTTTCCGGAGCAACCTGGGAAGAAATTCAGGTTGAATTGGAAAAGGCGAAATTGCCGAAATCCGGCAAAGTAGCGCTTTCCGACGGCAGAACCGGCCGGTTGTTCAATCAGGAAGTGGCTGTCGGCATTGTTTATATGATGAAGCTAAACCATTTGGTTGAAGATAAGATTCATATGCGTTCTATCGGTCCGTATTCGCTTATTACCCAGCAGCCGTTGGGCGGAAAAGCGCAATTCGGCGGACAGCGTTTCGGCGAAATGGAAGTCTGGGCGCTGGAGGGTTACGGCGCGTCCCGCATTTTGCAGGAAATGCTGACCATAAAATCCGACGATGTTTTGGGCCGTTCCGCGGCTTACGAATCAATCATCCGCGGCGAACAGATTAAGAGCCCGAATATTCCGGCATCTTTTAATTTACTGCTTAGCGAATTAAAAGCGTTAGGTTTGAATGTAGAGCTTATTTATGATGGCGTAAAGGAAAATCAGGAAGAACGGAGGCCGCGCCGGAAAAAATAATTTTTAAAATCATGGAAAATCTCAAAGCTATAAAACTTAAAATTGCGTCGCCCGAAGATATTCTCCGCTGGTCTTACGGGGAAGTAATCAAACCGGAAACCATCAATTACCGCACTCAGCGTCCGGAAAAAGACGGGCTTTTTTCTGAAAGGATTTTTGGTCCGACCAAAGATTGGGAATGCTATTGCGGAAAATACCGCCGGATACGTTATAAGGGGATTGTTTGCGACCGCTGCGGCGTGGAAGTGACTCGGTCAATTGTCCGCAGGGAAAGAATGGGCCATATCCAGC
>CAYHXS010000027.1:0-7199 GCA_964360665.1 uncultured Candidatus Saccharibacteria bacterium
AACAAAACCCGCAAATTTTTCTTCCTTAATGGAAAATAAATTTTGCGCACGCCCTAAAAAGAAATGGTGAAAATTTTGCGGGTTTTGGCGCGAGGCGCAAGCCGAGCGGCGGAGCCGCTGGGTGATAGGAACAGCGCCCCCGCTCTGCGGAGCCGCTGTTCCTATCCAGGAATTTCTGATAAAGTAAGTTCGAGCGGAGTCGTATATTTGCTCCCAAATTTATGTTCAAATCATTAACCGGCAAATATGATAATGGCCACGCGCATGTTTCCATTTATCCGGGCGTGGGCGGAGAAGACGCCAAGGATTGGGCGAATATGCTTTTGAATATGTATGCCAAATACGCGCAAAAACGGGGCTGGAAAGTAAGTTTGATTGATGAGCGCGCGATTGACGTAAGGGGGGAATACGCTTATGGCGGGTTGCGGAGAGAGGCAGGAGTTCACCGCTTGGTCCGGATTTCCCCGTTTGATTCAAAGCAACTCCGGCATACTTCTTTTGCTTTGGTGGAAGTTTTGCCGGAATTGCCTGAATTAGAAGCGAAAAAACTGGAAATTCCGCCGGAAGATATAAGGATTGAAATGTCGCGTTCTAGCGGTCCGGGAGGACAGAACGTCAATAAACGGGAAACTGCCGTCCGGGTGGTTCATATACCGACCGGAATTGCCGCCGCTTCTCAGGCGGAACGCGGGCAATCGCAAAACCGGGAAAAAGCCATGTCGCTCTTGAAAGCCAAGCTTTTTAAGCTAATGGAACAGAAGAAGGAAACCGAATTGAAAAATTTAAGGACCCAGGTTAAGCCGGAATGGGGCAATCAGATCCGGTCTTACGTTCTTCATCCGTATCAGCAGGTGAAGGATCACCGGACCGGCGCGGTCAGCCATCAGCCGGACAAAGTTTTAAGCGGCGACCTTGATAAATTCGTTGAAGCCGAGTTAAACTTATAAGAATCTATCTTGAATATGATAAGTTTCCATAACGTTTCCAAGGTTTATAACAACCATTTGGTGGCTTTGGAAAATGTAAATTTTACCATCAAGTCGACCGAGTTTGTTTCTGTTGTCGGCCGTAACGGCGCGGGTAAATCAACCATTATCAAACTTTTAATCGGCGAAGAAAAGCCGTCCAAAGGGAGGGTTTTTTTTGGCGACTGCGAAGTTAATAAGCTGAAACCGGTGGATTTGTCGCAATTAAGGCGGAAAATAGGCATTGTTTTTCAGGATTTTCGTTTGTTGGCGACCAAAAACGCTTATGAGAACATTGCTTTTGCTTTGGAAGTTGAAGGAAGAACGCAGGCGGAAATTGATTCTTTTGTTCCGCAAATTTTGGATATTGTAGGGCTTTCGCGCCATGCATATAATTTTCCCCATGAATTATCCGGCGGCGAAAAACAAAGAGTGGCAATAGCCAGAGCAATGATTCACCGGCCGGAAGTTTTGGTTGCCGATGAGCCGACTGGCAATCTTGACCCGATAAACTCCGCGGAAATCGTAAAATTACTGCTGAAAATAAATGAGTTGGGAACCACGGTGATTTTAGTCACCCACAATAAAGATATTGTTAACAGCCTTGATAGGCGGGTAATCAGCCTGGATAATGGTAAAATTATAAGAGACGAAGAAAAGGGCAAATTTATTTTAGCGTAAAGCGGAAATATATGGTTACTAATTTATACCGGATAATTAAATACGGTTTGCAGGGATTTTTCAGGAATGGCTGGCAATCAATGGCAACGCTTTCGGTGATTACACTCACGCTTTTTGTTTTTTTGAGTTTGATTTTATTTAACGTTGTCGCGAAAAACGCCATTACTGTTTTGCGCGATAAAATTGACGTCAGTGTTTATTTCCGGCAGGAAACGCCGGAAGACGACATTGCCAACGTACGGAAATCTTTGGAAAGCTTGTCGGAAGTGAAAGCGGTAAAATATATTTCCCGCAGCGAAGCGTTATCGGCTTTTCAGGAAAGGCATAAAGAAGATGCCGTGATAAATCAGGCGCTCCAGGTTTTGCAGGAAAATCCCTTGTCTGCTTCGCTGAATATCCGCGCTAATGACCCGAAAGATTATCCGATTATCACTTCGTATCTGAATCAGGAAAATATAAAAAACATGATAGACCAGGTTACTTACGGACAAAATCAATTGGTAATCAGCCGTTTGGCGTCAATTGTTGATACCGCGCAGAAATTTGGCATTGGCTTGACCGTGGCGCTGGCAATTATAGCGGTTTTAGTTACTTTGAATACTATTATTTTGAACATATATTCCACCCGCGATGAAATTAGCATTATGCGTTTGGTGGGCGCGGGAAATAAATTCATTCGCGGGCCATACATCGTGCAGGGGATGCTTTTCGGAATTATCGCCGCAGTATTGAGTTTGGCTTTAATGACGCCGCTTTTATCGCTAATTTCCCCTTATATGAAGGTTTTAATGCCGGAAATGACTTTATCCGCTTATTTTTACGGCAGTATATTTTCTCTGCTTGGCTATCAAATATTATTCGGTGTCGCGCTGGGAGTAGTTTCCAGCGTTATTGCCGTCAGCAGATATCTTAAACTTTAACTTTAACTTTAAGATATAAAAACTTTAATTTATAAAAATATAAAGTAGGCTGGTTCCCACCATGCTTATTGCCACTATTACGACTACGGCTATTTGGAATATTTTAAAAATTCTTTTGTTCATTATTGGGCCTTCTAAAAAGATAATTCATTGAAGATTAAACCGGCCTTTAAGATGCGCGCCAGAGATTCGGCAATGCCGGTTTTGGTGAAGGTTGGTATCCCAAGATAGCAATTGTTTTTCAGGAATATGGCTGTACCGCCGGAATTTCCGCGGTCAACTTTCGCGGAAGTGATGTAATAATTTCCGTCATAGCCGGAAATTATTCCCTCGGTCGCGGTAATGTCGGTTTTGGCGCCGATAACCGGATAGCCGAGAATTATTATATCGGAGCCGACCGGCGGCTGACCGCAGATTTTTATTTGCGATGACGTAAGCTTGCTTATTTTTTCGTCGGATGGGAGAAAAATCTGCGCCCAATCGTCTCCGGATGCCGCCTTCATTATATTGTCCGGCGTAATTGAAAAAGTTTTTTCGTAATCAGGAAATTTTACCCGGCAGACGGCCGGCACATCAGTTTCTTGTTCCAGAACAACATGTTTATTGGTAAGAACAAAAGGCGAACTTGAGGCGTTTTTGGTCAAAAGTCCGGAACCGTTTTTATAGAATAACGGGGCGCCAAGCGAGTTCCGCCATTCGCATTCCACATGGGCGATAACCGGCCGCCATTGGCCTATGATGGCCGCGGAATCGTAGGGTTTTGCTTCGGCCACGCCTTTTGTGAGTTCGGATAATTGCTGTTTGGTTTTTTCTTCCTCAGCCAGACGCTTGGAGCGTTCTTCCACTAGTTTTCCGGAAGTTTCAACGCCTTTCTTTTTTTCAATGCCCAATTCTTTTTGCAGGTCCGAAACGTCATTTTTAAGTTCGTTAATTGCCTGCGATTGCCAGGAAAGGAGGTCATAAACCACCTTTTCTCTTTTAATCTTTTCTCCGCGGGATTCTTGTAATACAAGTAATTCGGCGTAGAGAACGGCAATCACGATAATTCCCGAAACAATCGCGATTTGATATTTTTTCATATAATTGGCAGTGTATATACAGTTTACCTTAACTTTTATTATAGGAGGAACATGTTTAAGGTGCAAAGGTCTTGGGCGCGATTGATAATCCGTTCTTATCCAAAAAGAAAAATAAAAACTCGCCTTAAGGGGCGAGTTTTCGTTATAATGGTAGTATGTTGTATGTTAAAAATAAACTCATCAGAAAAATCCCGGCTACGATGGCAACGCAACACCCGGATAATGCGCGCGCGCCATACTGGGAACGCGGAAAAGGAGACGGTTTTATAAGCGTTCATGAAGAACTGAAGGAGTGCCTGTTTTGTTTTCGCGATTTAGAAGTAGGGGAATTTATGTGGGATTGGGAAGGAAAATTTGCCGATGAAGCAGTTATAGATAAGCTTTTTTCTAATTATTATGATTATTTTAAAAAACATCAATTAGGCAAGGATAAATTCTTGACTTTTCGCCTTCCAAATATTTGGAAGGAAAAAGGTTACAGCCTCATTCGCGCGCTAATGGTTATTTTAACCAGTGAAGATTTTGCCCGGGATTTAAAATTTCATTATCCGCCGCTTTTTGAAGTAATTTTACCAATGACTGAAAAGGCAAAACAATTAATTTATATTAAAAAATCCTTTAAAGAATTATCTTGTTTTAAATGCAAGGCCTTTAATCATTACGCGCATAAAAATTGTGAAAATATAGAAATTATCCCGCTTCTTGAGGGAGTGGAAAATCAGATTAAAATTAAGCGTTTGCTTAATGATTACGTCCAACTTCATAAAAGTAATTTTAAATCCAAACCTCAATATATTCGGCCGTTTCTCGCTCGAAGCGATCCGGCGTTAATTTCGGGTTTGTTGGCCACTGTTTTGGCTAATAAAATCGCTTTGTCTGAAACGGCTTTATTTTCAAAAAAAAGCGGCATACCGACATATCCAATCATTGGCGCCGGCAGTTTAGTTTTTAGAGGGGGACTTTCTCCCCAATTTCCACAAAAATTTATTAATGAATACTCGGGCGTCCGGACGTTAACAATTCAATCCGCGTTTAAATATGATTATCCGATTGTTCAGGTAAAAAACGCGATAAATTATTTTAATAATCATTTATGCAAATCAAAAACTCGAATAATTCTTGATAAGGAAAGGCGGGGGTTATTAGCTATTGTCCGTAAATGCGAAAAAATTTATCAAGAAACGCTTCCCAAAATAATTAGTGAAGTAGAGCCGTTATTTTCCGCTGTTCCACGCAGGCGTGAGCGAAGGCTTCATATTGGATTTTTAGCTTATGGCCGGAAATTAGGGAAGATAAGGCTTCCAAGGGCAATTAATTTTGTCGCCGCTTTTTATTCTTTAGGGATTCCGCCGGAATTTATCGGCTTAGGCCGTTTATTGGCCAAACTATCCAAAAATGAATACAAGCTTTTCCAGAAGCATTATCTTAATTTTATTTATGATATCAAACAAGCCGGCCGCTTTCTTAATACTGATAATGTGTCTAAATTTGTCAAAAAAAATAAAGCATGGAAGTTAATCCAACAAGACATAGATTTAACGGAAAAGATATTAAAGTTAAAATTCAGCCCTAAATTAAAAGACGATTTTATATATAAAAAATTAACCGATAAAGTTTTGTTATTTAAAAATAATCCGCAAAAACTTAAAAATCTTATATCTGAAACCGGGAAAATTAGAAAAAGCTTGGGTTAGGACTGGAATTTTTATATAAAACTCTTATGATTTCTAAAAGAATTAGACAATTAAAACCATCGCCGACTTTAAGCTTAGACTTTAAAGTAAAACAACTCCAAGCCGCGGGCGCTTCCGTGGTAAACCTTGGTCTGGGAGAACCGGATTTTTCTACCCCTATACATGTTCAAAAAGCCGCTATCGCCGCTATAAAGGCGGGATTTACCCATTACACCGCGACAGCGGGTATCTTTGAACTTAGAAAAGCTATTTGTAAAAAATTATTGCAGGAAAATAGAATTTCGTATCATCCATCGGAAATCGCGGTAGGAGTGGGGAGCAAGCAACTTCTTTATAACGCTTTTCAAGTTTTGTGTGAAAAAGGAGACGAGGTGATAGTTCCTGTTCCAACTTGGAGTACCTACATTGAGCAAATCAAATTAAGCGAGGCTAAGCCGGTTTTTGTTTATCTCAAAGAGCCTTTCGCGCTTACTGTTGAAGATTTAAAAAAACAAATCACTCCAAAAACAAAAGCCATTATTTTAAACAGCCCTTCTAATCCAACGGGAGCGATAATTGATAAAGAACAATTGATAAAGATAGCGAGATTGGCCGTTAAAAATAATATTTTTATTATTTCTGATGAAATATACGAAAAAATAATTTTTAATAAAGGACATTGTTCAATCGCGTCTTTGGGCGAAAAAATCAGTAATTTGACGATAACTATAAATGGTTTTTCTAAAAGCCACGCCATGACAGGCTGGCGCGTAGGCTACGCGGCCGGTCCGAAAAAAATTATTGAGGCGATGATTTCTTTGCAAACGCAAACAACTTCAAATACATCATCAATTTCCCAAAAAGCGGCCTTGGCGGCTCTTATCGGGTCGGATAACCCGGTTAAATATATGGTATCGGAGTTTAAAAAAAGACGGAGTTATCTTATTAAAGAGTTTTTAAAAATAAAAGAAATTTCATTTATTCCGCCGCAAGGAGCTTTTTATTTTTTTATAAATATCAAAAAACTTCTCGACAAGCGTTTTAAGAATTCAGAAGAGTGGTGTCAAAATCTTCTTGAAAAAGAAGGCGTCTCCGTGGTTCCGGGAGAGGCGTTTATGTATCCCGGTTATTTCAGGATTAGCTTCGCCGCGCCGATGAAAAACCTCAAAGAAGGAATAAAACGGATTAAAAACTTTGTGCAAAAGTGTAATTAGAAAAATACTAATGTACCGCGAGAAAGAAGTGCGCGCGTCTTGCGTGTCTCACGATGAGTCTTGGTCGAGGTATAAATTTTTAATATCTTTAACCAATTCAGGAAATCTCAGTTGATTAAAATGACCCTTGTTATTAAAGATCTTAATAATTGCAGATTTTAATTTTTTTTGATATTTTTTAAAGTCGGTAAAAGGCACTATACGATCATCTTTGCTGTGGTAAAGAAAAATTTTTCTCGCTTGCGCCTCTATTTTTTTAAAGTTTTTTGGTTTTGTGAAGTCGCCCCCGCTAATCGGGGCCGCAACCAGAAAAACAGCGCGTATCTTTTTAGGGAACTTAGTTTTAGATAAATATTTTGTCAAAAAGAGACCTCCGAGCGAATGGCCAATAAGCACGACTCCCGGTTTAAGATGAGGAATAAATTTTTCAAACCAAATTTTCCATTCAGCATACTTTGCATTTATTTTATCCGGCATATCGGGCAAAACCACCTCATAATTTTTCCCAAGTGATTTTCCGAGCGTTTTTTTCCAGTCATCTTTTCTAGATATATACTGTTTAAAATTAATCTGCCAATCCTTTAGGAAAATAAGATACTCTTTGTACGTTTTAAAAGAATCTCCTCCATGTATTACAATAATTTGTTTTTTCATAGAATTTTTACTG
>CAYHXS010000028.1:0-6894 GCA_964360665.1 uncultured Candidatus Saccharibacteria bacterium
ACCGGACAAAATACCGAACTCGGCCGCATTGCCTTAATGGTTGAAAACCAAAAACGCGAACAAACTCCTTTGCAAAAAGCCATTCTCCGTTTCAGTGTTACTACCGGCGCGATATTCTTTTTACTTACCGCCGCTACTTTCTTTTTCGGAATTTTCAAAGGAATGCATTCAATTTTTGAAATGTTCCTGATATCCGTCGCCATGCTGGTTTCCGCGGTTCCAGAAGGGCTGCCGGTGGCTTTAACGGTAATTTTGGCCATTGGTGTCCAAAGATTGGCAAAAAAGAAAGGGGTGGTAAGAAAACTTCTGGCCGCGGAAACTCTCGGCAACACAACCGTAATCTTGACCGACAAAACCGGCACTTTGACCCAGGCAAAAATTGAATTATCAAAAATTTCCACTTTTGATTTTTCCAATTCCATTTTTCCCAAAAAAGAGATTGGTGAAGAATTGCTTATAAAACTGGCGCTTTTGAATTGCGACGTGATTGTTGAAAATCCGCATGAACCTCATGATAAATGGCGGATTGTCGGCCGGCCGATTGAAACCGCGATGGTCAGAGCGGCCGCCAAACTGGAAATCTTGCCTTCGGTAATAAAAAAAGAAATTACCCAACTGGATTTTTTGCCCTTTAATTCCTCCAATAAGTTTTCCGCTTCCATAGCAAAACATAAATCCAAAACCCTGCTGGTACTCTTGGGCGCTCCGGAAATTCTGTTAAAACTTTCCGGCGCGACCTCCGAAGAACAAAAAAGGGCTATTTCCAAAGCCGTTGATAAAATGGCTTATGCCGGAGAACGGGTACTGGGCGTCGCAATAAAAGATTTAACCGAAGAAATTAAACAAAAAGAAATTCATCTGTCTTCCCGCCCGAAATTTGACGGGTTGGAATTCTTGGGAACGATTTCCTTTACCGACCCTATCCGGCCGGAAGTCCGCGACGCCATTCACCGCGTTGAACAAGTAGGAATTAAAACCGTAATAGTTACCGGTGATCACCAAGGCACTGCCGAAGCCGTTGCTAAAGAATTGGGGTTTTCCATTAAACCAGAGAACATCATCAATGGCGCTGACTTAGATATGATGTCCAATGACGAACTGAAAAACCGACTCCCTTATCTGCGAATCGTCTCCCGAGTCAGCCCCGAAGGCAAAGTAAAAATCGTCAAAACTTATCAAGAAATCGGCGAAATTGTCGCCATGACCGGCGACGGCATTAACGACGCCCCTAGCCTGAAACAGGCCGATA
This sequence comes from uncultured Candidatus Saccharibacteria bacterium, assembly GCA_964360665.1. Taxonomy (GTDB): domain Bacteria; phylum Patescibacteriota; class Minisyncoccia; order UBA6257; family 02-FULL-45-10c; genus REEB48. The sequence goes on from CAYHXS010000028.1 coordinate 1,250, forward strand.
TCGGCGTGGCAATGGGCTCCGGAACAGACGTGGCAAAAGATATTGCCGACATAGTTTTACTGGACGATAATTACCACACTATTATTGAAGCTATCAATGAAGGACGGCGCATCATGGAAAATATAAGAAAAGTACTGGTGTATCTTCTTTCTTCGATATTTGACGAACTCTTCTTAATCGGAGGATCTCTTTTATTGGGACTGAATCTGCCATTAAACGCCATTCAAATCCTCTGGGTCAATTTCATAACAGACAGCTTCCCCGCCATTACTCTGGCATTTGAAGACGGAATTGATTATCTGCTGGAAAAACCAAAACGGCTTTCCGAGGGTTTGATTGACCGCCAAATGAGATTTTTAATTTTCGCAATCGGACTGCCGACAAGTTTATTTTTGTTTATAATTTACGCGCTGCTTTTACGGTTCGGCTTTGAACAATCGCTGGTACAAACTTTTATCTTCGCGTCTTTCGGAACTTATTCGCTCTTCCTGATTTTCGCGGTCCGTAGCCTGCAAAAAAGCATTTTCAGATATAATCCGTTATCCAATCCGACCATGCTCGTGGGCATAATCGGCGGACTTTTATTGATGATGGGGGCGATTTATTTGCCGGCACTCCAAAAAATTCTCGGGACTATTCCGCTTCCGCCGATTTGGCTGTTGGGCGTGCTGGGCATAGGAATAATAAACATTTTAGTCATTGAATTCGGAAAATGGATTTATAACCGCAACAACCCGCCGCTAATCCAATCTGTAATAAATATGGTAAAATAAATAAGGGTTTGTTGCAAAATAAATGAACGATTTGGAGGCATGAGATTTGAGCTGATTTCAAGGCGCGACGACGAAACTGTGGTGATAACCACGTTGAGGAGGAGTAACGCGGAAATCAGCCAAAGATAATGCCTCCCCAAAGGGCCATAATGATTTTGGGCTGCGACATCGTCGCTCGTCGGAAAGGCAGCTATAGCTGCGATTTCCTCTCATCGAGCCTGAAGGCTCTCAGAGCCTGAACGGCCTCGCTCCTTGTCTCGCTCCAAAATCCTTTATGGCAAATTCGTCCAGTTATTTTGCAACAAACCCTAACTATGACAAAAATCACCGAAATAATTAAAGAGGCAATACCGGCGGTCGTTTCCATTATTATTTCCAAAAGTCTGGAAGATTTGGAAAAAGAAATGCCGGCGGAATTAATGCCTATCTTCCCTTTCGGCATGCCGGACATAAAAATTCCGGAAGAAAAAATTGACGCGCGCGGCATGGTGCAGATCGGCGGCGGCTCGGGATTCATCGTTGACCCAAACGGCATTATTCTGACCAACAAGCACGTTATTTCGGAACCCAACGCCGAATATACGGTTATCGCTTCCGATGGAAAGCGTTATCCGGCATCCGTAGCCGCCCGCGATCCAGTTGATGACGTGGCGATTTTAAAAATAAAAGCGAAAAATCTTCCGGTTATCCAGCTTGGTGACTCCAGCAACCTAGAACTCGGCGAAGAAGTTTTGGCGATCGGAAATACCCTGGGAATTTTCCGGAATACCGTTTCCATGGGCATAATTTCCGGCTTAGCCCGTTCCATTGCCGCCAAACCCGACCCGAAAGAACCGGTACAAGAATTGCGGGGACTGATTCAAACCGATACCGCCATCAATCCGGGCAATTCCGGCGGTCCGCTGATAAATATGGACGGGGAAGTTGTCGGCATTAACGCCGCCATTGTTTTTGGCGCCCAAAATGTCGGCTTTGCCATACCGATTAATGCCGCAAAAAGGGATTTGGCTGACCTGAAAAAATTCGGACGCGTCCGCCGCCCGCTTCTCGGCCTCCGCTACGTCATGATAGACGACAATCTCAAAGAAAAAATGAAATTACCGGTAAATTACGGCGCCCTGATTGCCGGACACGGTATCCGCCACGAAGGCGTAGTGCCGGGAACGCCGGCGGCCAAAGCTGGAATTAAAGAGAAAGACATTATTCTGGAATGCAACGAAGCAAAAATAACCTCTGACAAAACTATCCAGGATTTTTTGGAAGAAATGAATGTCGGCGAAATACTCAATCTGAAAGTGCTACGCGGAAAAAAGAATCTATCACTGAAAGTGATCTTAACCGAAAGAAAATAAAATTCGCTCCGCGGCCTTAATAAATATACTCGTCCACCGCCTTTCCATTAGAATCAATAAGCTGGACCTTGTCGTGGACTAAATCAAAAATATTGCCCTGGTCTTCCATCCAAACGCGCCATTCCCGGAAGAGAAAATCGTAATCATTACGGTATTTTTCCACGCAGCCGACATAATTGAGCTTATTCAAAAAAGCGCGGCAGGAACCGTCATCAAACGGTACCGGCGGATTAGCCGAAGGAACTTCGCAAGACCGCAAAGAAGAAATATAATTCTGGCAAGCGCCGCCAAGTCCGGAAATATCCGAACGACTGGCATAAGGGCACTCTTTGGAAATCTGGGGAATGAGAAACGGCTGTATTTCGGTATAACCCAGACACTTATTCAAACGAAAGTTTCCCCTTATCGCCCTTCCGGAATATAAATGAACCTGTTCACCCGGACGGAGAACAATATTTCCCTGAACTCCGCCAAAAGAATAAACCTCCTGCGCCCGGGGAATCGTAAATGTTCCCCTATTGGTCTTTAGAACCCAGCCGGTAATATTCAATCCCTCGCTGCCGCCCAATCCCGAACTCAAAACAATGTCCCAATAAGGCTCAAACTGGGTCGGTTGCCTGACTGAAGAAATCTTCATCAATTTGCCGCTATCCGTTACCGGAAACCAGGAAAGGTCCGGGCCGCCGCTTTTTTTAGCGCTTCCGGCCGGGATGGCATTCGGCAAATCAACCAGGCTAATTTTAAGCGGAAGATTTATTTTAAGATTTATCAATTCGGAATAATGAGTTGAGGCGTAAATGCCTATTGACAGCACGGACACCAAAAGCATTAAACCGATAAATTGAGCCCCCATGTATTCATTATAATACGATGTTAATTAACCTGCCGGGAACGAAAACAATTTTCTGCGGTTTCTTGCCTTCAAAATAAGATTTTGTCCGCTCGTTTCCAAAAACCAGTTTTTCCGCTTCCTCCTGGCTGATATTCCTGGAAACCAGCAGCTTATCGCGCAGTTTTCCGTTAATCTGAATAAGCAATTCAACTTCCTCTTCAATTAAGAATTTCTCGTCATAATCCGGCCAGGATTCATTGTCCAGTAAACTTTCATTGCCTAGCTGTTGCCACAGCTCCTGGGACAAATGGGGCGCGAACGGAAAAAGCAGTTTCAAAAATATTAAAAATTGTTTTACGCTCAGAGAATCGCGGTTTTTTTCCAGTTCATTCAATAAAATCATCATGGCGCTGATGGCGGTATTAAACCTAAATTGTTCAATGTCGCCGGTAACCTTTTTAATTGTCTTATTCAGCAGTTTTTCAGCTGATTCCGGCATTTTTTCCTCTTTGCTATTTTCCATTTTTTTCAAATCAGCCGCCAAATTAAAAACGCGCGCCAAAAAACGGCAAAGTCCAATTATGCCTTCCGGCTGCCATGGTTTCGCGTCTTCCAGCGGCCCCATAAACATTTCATAAAGGCGGAGTGAATCCGCGCCGAATTTTTCCACCAATTCATCCGGATTAACGGTGTTGCCACGGGATTTGGACATTTTTTGGCCATCCGAACCAAGAATCAAGCCCTGATTTATCAATTTTTGAAACGGTTCTTTGGTGGAAACCGCGCCAATGTCAAATAAAAATTTATGCCAAAAACGGGCGTATAAAAGATGTAAAACAGCGTGTTCAACGCCGCCCACATAGATATCAACCGGCATCCAGTATTTTTCCTTGGTTTTATCCGCCAGCGCCTCTTTGTTGTCAAAATCAAGATAGCGCAAATAATACCAGCAGGAACCGGCCCACTGCGGCATTGTATTGGTTTCCCGCTTTGCCGGCTCCTTGCAAACCGGGCATTCCGCGTTTACCCAATCTTTTACCGCGGCCAACGGCGATTCCGCTTCGCCGGTCGGCTGATAATTTTTCACCTGCGGCAGAAGCACCGGCAAATCTTTTTCCAAAACCGGCACTGTCCCGCATTTTTCGCATTTTATAATCGGAATCGGATCGCCCCAATAACGTTGGCGGGAAAAAATCCAATCTCTCAGTTTGTAATTTATTTTTTTCTTTCCTCCGATCAATTCCACAACGCGGTCTTTAGCTATATGATTCGGCAAATTATCAAATTCCCCGGAATTAACCATGACTCCGTCGCCGGTGTAAGCTTCTTTCAGTTCTCCGCCCAAAGCGCCGTCCACCACCACCTGAATAATAGGCAAATCAAAAATCTTGGCAAAGGCAAAATCCCGCTCGTCATGCGCCGGAACCGCCATTACCGCTCCGGTGCCGTAACCACCGATAACGTAATCTGAAATCCAGATTGGAATTTCTTTTTTGGTAAACGGATTAATGGCTCTGATTCCCTTTACTTCCGCCCCGGTCTTATTCTCGGCTTCCGCCAACCGCTCCAAATCCGATTTATTCCGGGTCTTTTCAATATAATCATTCACCGCGCTTTGATTTAAAATCCGCGCCCCTAACAAAGAAACTAATTCGTGTTCCGGAGCTAAAACCAGATAAGTGGCGCCCGGCAGGGTATCCGCCCGGGTGGTAAATACCTTAATTTTCAAATTGGAATCCGCCACCGGAAAATCAATTTCCGCTCCTTCGGAACGGCCAATCCAATTCCTCTGCATTTCTTTCACTTTTTCCGGCCAGTCCAAAGAAACCAAATCTTCCAGAAGCCGCTCGGCGTAAGCGGTTATTTTCAAAACCCATTGCTTTAATTTTTTTCTCTCAACCGCGCTGCCGCAGCGTTCGCACTTATGTTCTATCACCTCTTCATTGGCAAGCACGGTCTTGCAGGACAGGCACCAATTAACCGCCAACTCCTCTTCATAAGCAAGCCCTTTATTGAAAAGCTGGAGAAAAATCCACTGCGTCCACTTATAATATTCCGGGTCGGTAGTGTTAATTTCCCTCTGCCAATCATAACTAAATCCCAGATTGCGAAGTTGTTTGGTAAAATTCTTGGCGTTTTTTTCCACCACCTGCCGCGGATGGATTTTCTTTTTAATGGCATAATTTTCCGCCGGCAGTCCGAAAGCGTCCCACCCCATCGGATGAAGCACATTAAACCCCCGCATCCGGTAATAACGGGAAACTATATCCGAAGCCGTATAACCCTCCACGTGGCCAACATGAAGCCCTTCTCCGGACGGATAAGGAAACATGTCCAAAACATAGAACTTTTTATCTTTCCTCTTGCCATCCGCGTGCCATAAGGCAAAATCATTTTCTGACCAGATTTTCTGCCACTTGGATTCAATTTTCTTATGGTTATACATATTCAAGCTAGGGTCTGTTAATAAATAACTGAGCGAATTTGCCATAAAGGATTTTGGAGCGAGACAAGGAGCGAGGAGGAAATCGCAGCCATAGCTGCCTTTCCGACAAGCGACGCTGTCGCAGCCCAAAATCCTTATGGCCCTCCGGGGAGGCATTATCTTTGGCTGATTTTTGCGTTGCTCCTCCTCAAAGCAGTTAAAACTGCGTTTTCGTCGTCGCGCCTTGAAATCAGCTCAAATCT
>CAYHXS010000029.1:0-6886 GCA_964360665.1 uncultured Candidatus Saccharibacteria bacterium
AATGAACGGGTTGCGAAGGCATTGCGCCTATTTTTAATTGGGAAGTTTTCATAATCTTGCCAAACCCCGAAGTATTATATATAATACTAACTATTATGAAACAAGATATCCATCCAAAATATTTTCCAAACGCGAAAGTGAAATGCGCCTGCGGCGCGGTTTTTGAAGTCGGTTCAACCAGGCAGGAGCTTCATGTTGAAATCTGCTCCCATTGCCATCCGTTTTTCACCGGCAAAGAGAAACTTATTGACACTGCCGGAAAAGTAGAGAAATTCAAAGCCCGCCGGGAAAAAGCCTCTGCCAAACCAAAAACCCAGAAAAAACAACGGGTTAAGAAAAATAAAAAGTAACTTCGCGGATTAAAAGCCCGGGGCGTTTTCAACGCCGGGCTTTTATAATTTTATGGATAAAAATACCTTTATTAAATAAAATTTTTTATGACTAATAAAATTATATTGGAAATCAGAGGCGGAGCCGGCGGCGACGAGGCTTCAATTTTTGCCGGCGATTTAGCGCGCATGTACCAGCGCTATGCCGCTATCCGCGGATGGAAATTCAATATTCTTGATACCAGTCCGGGAACTATCGGGGGCTATAAAACTTTTATAAGCCAAATTGAAGGCAATGGCTGTTATGACACATTGCAATATGAATCCGGCGTGCACCGAGTCCAAAGAATTCCCGCGACGGAAAAATCAGGCCGGGTACACACTTCCACCGCGACAGTGGCTATACTGCCGGTTGTAGAACCAAAAGAAGTAAGTATCAACCAAGGTGATCTGGAAGTAACTTTTTCGCGCGCCGGCGGCCCGGGCGGGCAAAACGTCAATAAAATTGAATCCGCGGTCCGCATACTCCATAAACCGACCGGCATCGTAGTTTCCTGCCGTCAAGAACGGAATCAGCACGCCAACCGTGAAAAAGCAATGGAAATTCTCCGCGCCAAACTTTATGAACTCCAACAATCAAAAGAAGTCGGCAACATTACCGAAGCCCGGCGTGAGCAAGTCGGAACTGCCGACCGTTCGGAAAAAATCCGGACTTATAATTTCCCCGACGACCGCATCACCGACCACCGGTTCAATGCCAAGGTCCATAATATAGAAAAAGTCCTGGAAGGCGGCCTGGATTCTCTCTTAAAAAAGATAAATAAATAAAAATAAAGCCCACTCTTATTAATAAGAGTGGGCTTTTCCATAAAAACATCCGTCAGCTGACGGATGTTTTTATGAATTCAAAATATCAATGTCTTTCTGAAATTTCTGCGCTTGCGTAACTACCCTGTCGCCGTAAGTCCATAAATAACTGCGCCATCTGCCGCCGGCATAATAACGGGCCGCGGCAATTCTTTCGTTAGCCAACAAAGCATTAGCCGCTCCGGCATCCTTCAAATAAAGCGCCGTACCCATAAACGCGTCGGCATTCCGCCATGGCGACGGCGGATTGCTTCCGGTTAAATTGGCGATTTTATCTTTATACAAATTCCAGGTAGAAGGAATAAACTGCGCCGGTCCCATTGCCCCGCCGTACATTCCATCGCGGTTGGCGCAGGAAACCGTAACCGATTCCGGACTTATTTTCAGTTCCGCCACCAGCGCCAAAAAAAGCGGAATATCACGTTTCGGATGCATGGCATTCTGGTAAGTACAGCGCCCGACATTCTGACCAAGTGCCGACTCCCTGTCCAATACCGCCAAAACCAAAGCCGCCCGGACGCCGGTCGCGCTCTCCGCGAATTTGGCAAATTCATACGCCTCTTCAAAAGTCATTTCGCCGCCGCCTAAAAATTCAAAGATTTTACTTCTAATCTGCGCTGCGGTTTTTTGCTTTTCTTTAACTAAGGTCTGATATTTTTCCTCATTGCCTTTAGTAACTTTTAATACGGTTGTTTTTTCTTTTTTTGTACCGTTAATAGCTGCCCGTTGGGCATCTTGATAAGCCTTCAACTGTTCATTATCATTCTTTTTTATTGCCAGTTCTTCTTTTTGCTGGACCAACTCATCACGCAGCTGCACCACCTTTTCCAATGTTCCGCGCATGCCTTCCTGAATGTTAATCAGATCGCTGACATCGGCAAAAAAATCGGAAAGTTTCGGCCGGCGCAACAAAATTTCCGCGATGCTTATATTTTCGCTTTCATAAATATTCTGGAGCGAACGGCCAAGAATCGTCTTATTTTGGTCAATTTTTTGTTCAGTAGTCAAAATACTGTTTTGATTTACAACAATTTCCTTGTCCAATTTCTTCAAGGAAAGCGTGACCGCTTTGATTTGAAGATTAAGTTTATTGATTTTAGTATTTAAACGATTAATTTCAGACTGTAATCCCTTACCTTGGGTAGCAAATTGATCGCGTTGCGCTTCCAATTTAGCAATTTCTGTTTCAGTATCCTGCAGTTGTTTTTCCAATTGCTGGCGTTCTTCGTCATTCTGCGCCGCCATGGAAAACTGCGCCCAGTCAATCGGCGCCAAAACCGAACCAAAAGCCAAATAAGAAACAACCACAAAAACCGTTATAAATTTCACCGCGGAAATAAGCGGCAAGCGCAAAATCCTGCTGGAACTCAAATTTATTATTTTAGGAAAAAAATAGCGTTTTACGTTCCGTGAATACAAATCCCGCAAAACTTTGGGCTTTGGCATATATCTTTATTATAACAAGAAAAAGTTATTTTTTCGGAGCTTCCTTGGTTGGGGCCGCTTTTGCCGAAACAGCTTTTGCCCCTGCCGCTGGCGCGGCAGCAGCCTCGCCCGGCGCTTTGGCGGCATCGCGTTCCGCTTTCTTTTCTTCGGTCTCAACTTTCACGCCTTCAACGCCGGCGGCGGCAACTTGCTGCATTGCCAATTCTTCTTCTTCCGTGACTTTCGCGGTAACAGTCGCGACAACAGTGTCAGGACTGACTAAAATCTTGACTCCGGACAAAACCGGCAAATCTTTAACATACAAACTCTGGCCGATATCGGCCAATTTGGAAATGTCGGCAAAAATTTTATGCGGAAGGTCCGCTGGCAAAGCCTCAACTTCAATCTCCTGCAAGGACTTCACCAATAAACCGTTCTTTTCTTTAACAGCGGGGGCCACGCCGATAAATTCCACCGGAACGCCAACTTTCAATTTTTCGTCCATTCTCACCTGATAAAAATCAACGCTTTGCATTTCATCGGTAACCGGATTATAAGAAACATCCTGAATCAAAACCGGATGCTTTTTGGCGTCCAATAATACATTAACAATAGTATTTTCTCCCGCCTGTTTGAAAACTTTTTTAAATTCTTTCAATGGCACGCTGACATGGATATTCTCCAGTCCTTTTCCGTAAATTTCAGCCACAATAAAGCCCTCCTTGCGAAGCGCCTTAACACCCCTGCCCAATATTCCGCGTTTTTGAACCGCAAGTTCCATATAGCAATATATTATATCAACTTATTAAATAATTGCAACCGCTTGCGGACCACTTCTTTTACCGCCGTTATTGAACCGGAAAGCAGCTTATAAGGGGCGATTTCTTCGGGTTTTTCTTTCAATGCTGTTTCCAGGCCTCTGCGCCACGCCGCTCTGAGTTCGGTGCTGATATGGATAATATTTATTCCCGCTCCGATAGCCGCCAAAAAATCCGCGTCCGTGTTGCCGGAACCGCCATGAAGCACTAAAGGAATTTTTACGACTTTTTTAATCGCTTTAATCCGCTCAATGTTCAAAGCCGGTTCCGGAGCATTGGCAAACATGCCGTGCAGATTGCCGACTGCCGGCGCCAGCATATCCACGCCGGTTTCTTTTACAAAGCGCAAAGCGTCTTCCGGCTTGGTTAAATCTTCCGGACTGATTGCCGCGCCCGGCGGCAATTCTTTTCTAATAACCGAACCGCTGCCAATATTCCCCAGTTCGCCTTCAACGATAATTTTCGGGCTGACGGATTTCACATAATCAACAACTTCCTTGGTTTGCCGGATATTTTCTTCAAGCGGCAAAGTTCCGCCGTCAAACAAAATCGCGTCATAACCAACAGTCACGGCTTTTTTAACTTCTTCCAAAGAATGAGTATGGTCGGAATTCAGAAAAATCGGAAAATCATATTCCTTCCGCAAACTTTTTATGAGCGCCGCCGCCTGGCCTCTGCCCAAAAATCCGGCCTCGCCCTCCGAAGTGCCGATGATAACCGGAACTGCCAAATCTTTTGCCGATTCAAAAATCGCCTTTAATAAAGAAAGGTCGGAAACATTAAAATGCCCGACCGCTATTTTATTTTTTCTGACTTCCCTTAAAACGGCCTTAAGAGTCTTCATTACATCTCAAACCAGCCCTTAATGATGTTTTTCTTGACCATATCCATCAATTTTTCCTCGCTGTAATAAACGATATAAATTTTATTCCAAAGCGATTCCTGATGGTGATAAAGATATTTAATCATTTCTTTTTCCATAACCAGCGCCATTACCGTATCAACCAAATTGAAGCTTACCAATACGTCTTTGCCGACTTCATCCTTAAAATAATCTCCAACCCAGTCCAAATCCTTCCAAAACATAAGATTATCAGCCAGTGCCGGCAAAATTTTTCCGGCCTGCACCACTCTTTCTTCGGCGCGCCGCCAATGCACTGCTTCCGGGTTAATATGCGGCTCAAACAAACGCCAATCGTTTTCATCGTCTTTGGCAAGATAACGCTGGATAATAAGCAGGCGCGACTTACCGCCGTCTCCGGGCGCAACCGGCGGACGCTCATCGATAACGTCGCCGCGCAAAAAAGAAATCAAGCGATTGCTGAAGTCTTTTCCGTACTTGACGGCGTCACGGAACAGTTCGCTGTAAAAATATATTTCGCTGAAATAATGCGCGAGCAAAGAAAGCAAGCGCAAGGTTTCACCTGAAACCCCGAGACTTACCGGCAAAACGAAAATAACGCCCAATTCTTTCAAGTGGCTGACATTATGGTATTTCTTTTTCAAAAAATTCTCCGCCGCCCTCAGCCATTTTGCGTCCAGCGCCCGGCCGATTACTTCCCTCTCCTCAAAATCCGCGGGAGTCAGATTTTCATACTGCCTGAAAAATACGTTATTCAGCCAATCGGTATCTTCCAAAAAACGAAGTGCGCTATAAACTTCAAATAAATCTTCGGCCGCCAACATTTCCTCAACACTTCTGTATCCCAAAGCTTCCAGAATATGGCGCGGCGGCTCGTTTTTTAAAAGCGAAACTGCCACTTCTTTTTTCAAAAAAAATCCAGTGCGGCTATTGGAAATTTTCATAGCCAAATCAATCACCCGCTGGATATCCGCGGGTTTTGACAAATTCGGAGACCCTAAAGCTTCAAAAAGTTTTAAATCGTCAGATTCAACCTTGCTGATTAAAGCATCATAAACATCTGAAGCGGAAACATTCCTGCCCAGTCCGAGAACATCCAGCCGGTTGCGGATAAGCATTTCATTCTCTTCCACTATTTTCTGAATCATTCCGTCCTTTCCTGTTTCTTTTTCAAGGGAATCCTGCAGTTTCTGCAAAGTGCGGCGGTCAGTGCGCAGAATATTGGCTATTTTTTGTAAATTGAAATTGTCGGACATACCCTATAATTTTTTAACGCTAATCGGAAAATTCTTCCACCGCGAAGATTCAAATTGTTTCTTGGTTAAAATCCCCTCGGTAGCTCCAACATATTCTACTACAGAAGTGGCGCTGGCGGAAGCCATGCGAATAGCATATTCAATGTCATTTTTTCTCATCAAACCGGCGACAAAACCGGAACCGAAAGCATCTCCGGCGCCGGTCCGGTCCGCCACTCTTTTTTCTTTAAATATGCCGGCTTTATAAATATGTTTGCCATCTGACACCGTAACGCCATTGGGACCATCGGTCACTGCCACGATTCCCGGCATTAATTTGTCCAATTTCCTGAAAACCTCTTCTTCTTTCTTAAAAGGAATGCCAACTAAATCCGCGGCTTCACTTTCATTCAAAACCAAAAATGCCAAATCTTTCAAAGACGATAAAATTTCTTTTCTTTTATGTTTTATATTATGCCCACTGGGATTAAAAGCAACCTTAACATTGTTTTTCTTGGCGAAAGAAAGAAGCGGCTTTAATAATTTGTCCGACTCGCCGGCCAAAGAAAGATACCACCATTTACTTTTCAATAAATTCCACGGAATATCGGATTTTATCAGCGTATCGGACGCGCCATGGTATCCCAAAATCGTCCGTTCGCCGCGCTCCAATAAAAGAACCGAGGATGCAGTGGACTTTTCCTTAGAAACGGCGAATAAACTTTTTACTTTGTCTTTTCCTAATTGATGGACGATTTCTTTTCCGGCCAAATCATTGCCTATTTTTCCGAAACAAGCGGTTCGGAATCCCTGCCGCGCGAAAGTAACACTCGCGTTGGCGGAATTGCCGCCGATAGTTGAATAAACTTTTTTTACCTCCAATTTTTCGCCAAAAGGAAAAATCAGGGCTTTCCCGGACGGAGCTTTCGGCCAATTTATGATTTCATAATCTGATTCCAAAAAATTATCCCTGGTTACGGAACCAATCGTAACAATATCGTACATAATTAAAATTATATCACACATCGCTCTGAACTTTTCTCTTTTAAAGTGAGCGGCATTGCTTTCGTTCATACTGCTCCGCGATAAGCAAAATGCCTGCCGGCAGGCAGGCAGGCCTGTTTATTCTTATCGCTCTGAATTTTTCTCTTTCCTCAACCCGTTCATTTGCCCAGCGGCTCATTCACTTGTACTCGTCGTTTCGTCGCTCGTTTTGAATTAATAACGAGCGAACCATGCCGAAACGACTGCGTGGGTTTCGGATAAGAGAAAAATTCTTCGCTTTTTTGCTAAATCCAGAAAATTCTGTGAGGCTGGCATCGGGCTGGCAGTGGGAACAACTTAGCCCCG
>CAYHXS010000030.1:0-2103 GCA_964360665.1 uncultured Candidatus Saccharibacteria bacterium
AATGTCGCGTTAGGAATTTTTATTAAGATAGGTTCTCTTGGTGGAAAATATTGAATTAAGCCATAAAAATTGTTAACATTTGAAATTATGTGTGGGATTATTGGATATATAGGCAAAGAAAAATCCCTGCCAATTTTGATTAACGGACTGAAAGCCCTCGAATATCGCGGGTATGACTCTGCTGGTATTGTTGTGCTCTTAAATAATAAAGCCGAAGTTAGAAAAAAAGTCGGGCAAGTCAAAGTATTGGAAAAATCTTTGGAAGGCGAAAATGATCTTGACAGTCACCTCGGCATAGGCCATACGCGCTGGGCAACGCATGGAATTCCCAACGAATCTAATGCTCATCCGCACAGCGATTGTTTGGGGCGCGTATTCGTCGTTCATAACGGCATTATCGAAAATTACAAGGAATTAAAAAAATACCTGCAATATCGCGGACATAATTTTCAATCAGAAACCGATACTGAAGTTATGCCTCATCTTATTGAAAATTTCTTGAATAATGGCAAAGATTTTGATACTGCGCTTTTTGACGCTCTAAAAATGATAAAAGGGGCATATGCCCTTGCAATAGTTGACGTGAAAAATCCGGAAATTTTATACGCCGCTAAGTTATCAAGCCCGTTAGTTATTGGTGTCGGAAGCGGCGAGAATTTTTTGGCCTCCGATCCTTCTGCTTTGGTAGGAAAAACAAAAGATATTGTATACCTTAATGATGGAGAAATCGCAAAAATAAATCAGAACAATATCAGTATTACCAATCTGGAAAAACAAAAAACTCCTGTTGAGATTGTTCGTTTAGAATGGAATTTAGAGCAAGCTCAAAAAGGCGACTTCCCAAATTTTATGCTCAAAGAAATTTTCGAAGGACCGGAGGTTGTCCGCTCTGCCCTTCGAGGCAGAATAAAAAGCGAAAAGAATTTGATTAAACTTGGAGGTTTGGAGCAGGTTGCTGATAAATTAAAAAAAGTCAAAAGATTATTGATATTAGCTTGCGGCACTTCTTATTACGCCGGCCTTGTTGGCGAATATCTTTTTGAAGAAATCGCGAAGTTGCCCACGGAAGTACACCTTGCTTCGGAATTTCGTTATCGAGATGAGCCTCTTGATAGAGGAACGGCGGTAATCGCGATTTCTCAATCCGGAGAAACCGCCGACACATTGGCTGCCCTCCATAAAGCAAAAAAACACGGTTTGATGACGCTCGGTATTGTAAATACGGTTGGTTCCGCGATTGCGAGAGAAACAGACGCCGGCGTTTATAATCATGCGGGCCCGGAAATTGGAGTGGCTTCAACAAAAGCATTTCTCTCGCAATTGACCGTTCTTGCCATGATGGCAATTTATCTCTCAAAAGATAAGTCCTCAACTCAAATATTATTAAAAGAACTTGAAAATATTCCTGAAAAAATAAAAATAATTTTGGCTCAATCTGCTAAACTTGAAGAGTTGGCGGAAAAATATAAAGATTACGAAAATTTCCTTTTTATCGGGCGGCGATATAACTATCCTGTCGCGCTGGAAGGAGCACTTAAATTAAAGGAAATATCTTACATACACGCGGAGGGTTATGGTGCGGGCGAAATGAAACATGGCCCGATTGCGATGATTAGCAAAAATTTTCCGACTGTGGCAATTGTACCGCAAAATAGCGTCTCCGAGAAAATGTTTTCAAATCTTGAAGAAATTAAAGCAAGGAAAGGACCGGTATTCGCAATTGCCACGGAAGGAGATAAGAAAATTTTGTCATTAGCGAATGATGTTTTTTATGTGCCAAAAACAATAGAGCCATTTGAACCGCTTTTGACCGTAGTGCCCTTGCAGCTTTTTGCTTACCACATCGGAACTAAACGGGGATTAGATGTAGATAAACCAAGGAACTTGGCGAAGTCCGTAACGGTTGAGTGATTGTCGCGGCCTGCCTCGGCAATGCGCCCCGCACTAAAATTTCGCCCTAATTAATCTTGTGGACCTAACCGGAATCGAACCGGTGTCCCGGCAATGCGAATGCCGTGTTCTACCACTGAACCATAGGCCCAATTTTATTGAGCTATGGCGAAATTTAGTGACGGGGTAAAAATGCAGCGCTTTACTATGGGC
>CAYHXS010000030.1:2203-6879 GCA_964360665.1 uncultured Candidatus Saccharibacteria bacterium
TTGAGCTATGGCGAAATTTAGTGACGGGGTAAAAATGCAGCGCTTTACTATGGGCCCGATAACAGATATTTAACGCGTAAAGTAAATAAACTCTAACACAATCAATACCAGCCAACCAATCTGTAAAACAAAAAATCCCCAGATCTGAATAAGCTCCAAACGCTGAACCCGGGACATGCCCAAATTCGAAGCAACAATGCCATAGCTGTCTTCCAATGACTCTAACTTTTCTTTTATCGCGTCCCGCCACTCATTTAAACGAAATTTCTTGGCGGCCAACTCAAAAAGCCTGGCCAAATACCATTCGCCTATTAATTTAATATCCCGCTCCATTGCTTCAAATTGATTAATTGATTGGGAACGCACCTTAATCACATCTCGGAACTCTTGCGTCATTTCCCGGGCGGCTACGCCAGACCAGCCAACCCACCATTTTGTTTTGACTTCGTCCAACCGCGTAAATTTTTCCATTTTCCGCATGCGTTCATCCAAATCCTCGTCAAGAATCCGGTAACGCAGCAGTTGATAATTCGCAAGCTCCAAAAGTTCAATAGTCTCTTCAAAATCTCCGTTTGGGTCAAACACAAACGCGCCGTCCCAATCCACAATCACTAAATCATCTTTGGCGTACTTAAATTGATGAGAAAACGTATATTCAATTTCTTTTTCATCCAATTCTAATTTCTCCGACTTCAAAAGCTCGGTAATTTTCTGGGCATTATTTTTCAAAAACAATTCCGGGTCGCCTTTATAACCGGAAACCTGATAAATTGCATATTCTTCCGCCGGATCTTCCTTACCGCCATGTTTCTTGGCAAATTCATAACAAATGTCATGAAGCTTGTCTTTCAGCTCTAAAATACCGTCGGCAAAAATATTTTCCACTTCAAAACTGCCTTCAATTAACACCACTTCCGGCGGATAAGACTTGGCTATCAATTCAATTTCCAATCCATCAATCTTTCTTTTTTCTTTGCCCAAAATAAACTGGCTGGGAACTGATTTTTCAAAATAATTCGGGGCGCTTTTAACCAACGGCGTCAAAGGCGCCTCCTTCCCTTTTTTGGTCCGGGCCGCCTCCACAATAATAAAAGTAGTGATTTTGTGCATATTTTAATGAAATTTTAACTGTTTAAAATTACAGCCGTAGCTACTACGCCGGCAGTTTCCGTCCTAAGCAGGCGGTTTCCCAAAGAAACGATTTTCGCGCCGGCTGCCCTGGCAATTTCCAATTCCCGTTCCGACCAGCCGCCTTCCGGCCCGACAAAAAGGCCAATTTCCGTTTTAATGATAAAAGTATGCTCGGAAATCCGCCCGCCGGAAGCGTCTAAAACCAGCTTCTCTCCCAAAGTATCTTTCATCGCAGTTTCAAAATCCGCCACATCCAAAAGATAAGGAAGCCTACCCCTTTTGGATTGTTCGGCGGCTTCTTTGATTATTTTCCGCGCCCGTTCCGCGTCAAAACCCAATTTTTCCGAACGCTCCGCCACTATCGGAATAAAAGCGGACACGCCTATTTCGGTTCCCTTTTGAAGAACCCATTCAAATTTATCTTTTTTGCAAAGCGACTGATACAGGGCAATTTTCAATTCCGGCTCATTAACATTTTCTTTGACGGTTTCTACATCGCTGATAAGCGAACCAACATGGCTTTCAACAATCCGGCAAAAATATTCTTTTCCGGTATTATCCAAAAAAACAACCGGGTCGCCGACTCCCAGCCGGAGAACCTTTTTTATCTGGGAAATCGCTTTAACGTCGGTCAAATTTATTTTTTTTTCCTGAACCGCCCCCTTATCAACAAAAAATCGATGTAATTTCATGGTGTATATTCATTATAATCGCCCTGGAAGCCAAATAAAAGCCGGGCTTGTTAAACCTTTAGCTAAGAGAGCAGGATACGAACTAGCGTCAAATTTAGAAGAGAGAATTTGAGCCAAGTTCCAGGAACGACGACGAGCTTGTGGTTATAACCACAGCGAGGAGGAGTGACAAAGAAATTGGCCAAATTCCCTCTTCCCTTCGGGTGAGCCAATTCCCACCCATCTTCTTTGTTACTCGTCGCTCATGTATCTAAAGATACACTTCGCTCCTCGCGTCTTGAATCTGGACTGGAATTGGCTCACTAAATTGATGCGAGTTCGTATCCTGCTCTCCTAAGGTATAATAATGAGTACGCCTATGATGAAAAAAATAAAAGAAAAACTGCTCGGAAAACCGCTGGCCTCTGCCGCCATTGCCCATGAACGGCTGACCAATTCGCAGGGACTGGCTATTTTCGGCTCTGACGCGCTTTCTTCAACTGCTTACGCCACCGAAGAAATCCTGCTGGTATTGGCTGCTGCCGGCGCGGCGTTTTCTTCAATGTCAATTCCCATCGCGATTACTATTTTCGGCCTTATTTTATTGGTATCTTTTTCCTACCACCAAGTCATTCACGCCTACCCGCAGGGCGGTGGCGTATATAATGTAGCCAAAAAAAATCTCGGCGAATATTTCGCGCTTACCGGCGCGGCCTCGCTTTTAATTGATTACGTACTGACGGCCGCCGTATCAACAACTGCCGGCGTTGCCGCAATCACTTCAGCGTTTCCAACTCTTTATTCTCACCGTGTCGCGCTCGGAATCGTGATAATTCTTTTATTAATGTGGATAAATCTGCGCGGAGTGCGCGAATCAGGAAAATTATTCTCAATGCCGACCTATGTTTTCATAACTTCATTCCTTTTGATGATTGGTTACGGAGGCTGGCGCTATTTCCAGGGAACTTTCCCTGTTGCGCCGCCATTGTCGGAAACAGCGCTTCCGATAGCAAGCGCGCTGGGAATACTGCTTATTTTCCGCGCTTTTGCCGCCGGTTGCACCGCCATGACCGGCATTGAAGCCGTATCCAACGGCGTTCAGGCATTTAAAGCTCCGGAATCGGAAAATGCGGCAAGAACTCTGCGGCGCATGGCGATTCTTCTCGGAATAATCTTCATTGGCATCACGCTTCTCGCCTACTGGGGAAAAATCACTCCGGCAGCAAATGAAACCGTGCTTTCGCAGATTGCCAGGCTGTTATTCAACCAATCGCCGCTTTATTTCCTTATTCAAGGGTCAACGGCCTTAATCCTGCTTTTAGCAGCCAATACGCCGTTTGCCGGCTTTCCCCGCGTTGCTTCCCAGCTTGCCAAAGACGGCTATTTCCCGCGGCAATTCCTGAATTTAGGGTCACGCCTTGTTTTTGCCAACGGCATCTGGCTTCTGGCCTTATTCGCCGCGGCGCTGATTTATCTTTTTAACGGAAACGTCCACGCCTTAATCCCTCTTTATGCCGTCGGCGTATTCCTGGGATTTTCCATATCGCAACTGGGAATGATTTTCCATTGGGCAAAAGAAGGCTTTGGCTATTTAAAAAATATACTCATCAATTTCGCCGGACTGACGGCGACTCTAATCGTCTTTTTCATTGTTTTCTCGTCAAAATTCAGCCACGGCGCCTGGCTTTTGATTCCGGCGATTATTCTGCTGATAAGCGGAATGAAAAAAATAAAACAGCATTACACGAAAGTTGAGCATGTACTGGCTCTGGCCGACAATCCGCTTCCGGAAGTAATGCCGGACAAAACAGCGGTTCTCCTTGTCTCACAGCTGAATCGCGGAACTTTATACGCGCTCAAGCTGGCGCGGTCATTCCAACCGGCGCGCATTCGCGCGATCCATATCGCCATTGACCGCGATGAAGGAGAACGGGTAAAACAATTATGGAACAAATACGTGTCCGATATTCCGCTGGATATTATTTATTCCGAATACCGCGACCTTATTAAGCCGATTATCAATTACCTTAAGGCAGTTGATAAACAGTATATTAACGATTCGCTGATTGTTTTTATTCCACAGGTCGCGCCCAACCGCTGGTGGCATTATTTCCTGCACAACCAAACCAACCGCCGGCTCCAGCTTGCCATTGAACAAGACCCGGATGTTAATCCGGACATTTACGAAGTAACCATCAAATCGCCGCGTAAGCCTCTATAAATAGAGGCTTTTTATTTCTTGCGAATCGCGAACATTAAAATCTTTAATAGAATAAAATGCCTTACCAGCACAAACGGCGTTGCCAGATAAAAATAAAACATATTATGCCCGGAAAAAAACCACGGAAGAATTGAGTAGAGGGCGGCAAGATTGGCAAATTCCAAAGCGTAAAACCAGCCAACGGCGGGCAAATCCAAAATCACGAAAAACGGCAGTAACCACAAAATATACTGCGGCGAAAAAACCTTGTTAAAAAGCAAAAAAAGCAGGACTGCGATAAAACAAAGTTTTGCCGGAGATTCTTTCCGCCGCGTCCACAGCAGATAAAATAAGCTTGCGGAAAATAAAATCAAAGAAATTGCGTTAATCTGGCTGATTTCAAACGGCCAAATAAAATACCGGAAAATAGTCCAGATGGAATCGGGATTGGGGGCGCGGGTTGTGTTCAGCTGGAAAAAGTAAGACCAAAAATCATAGTGATAAGCCATAAAATAACCGTTCAGCAGCAAAGTGGTCCCGCCAAAAATCCCGCCGATTTTCAGCCATTCTCCGATTTTGCGGCGCTTCAAAAACAAAGGCAGTAAAAATAAAATCGGAAAAAATTTAGCGGATGCCCCGAGGGCAATAAAAAAAACCGACCAATAGTCGCGTTC
>CAYHXS010000031.1:0-2567 GCA_964360665.1 uncultured Candidatus Saccharibacteria bacterium
ATTAAATTTAATTTTTTCTCACGTCGCCAGCCCTTGATTTCATTTTCGCGTTTCCGAGCTTTTTGAGGGTTAGTAAATGATTCAGAATATAATAATTTTACAGGTCTTCTAATTTTTGTGTAGTGTGCGCCCCATTTAGACTCATTATGCTGTTTTAATCTCTTTTCTAAATTATTAGTGCATCCTACATATAAAGATTGGTCAGCACATTCAAGTATATAAACAAAGTATGACATATTATGTTTGGCACTTCGTTCTTCCTGTGTCAGGACTCAGTGTCTTCGTCACTCTAATCATATTAGGGGCTGAAGGCATTGTGTCCCTCACATTCGTTCGGGAACTTCGTCTTATTCATTTATAACGTGCCGAAGGCACTGAGGAGCACTAATGTGCGACGAAGTGCTACCAGGCTTGGGATTTATATATTAAATTGTTCCGGGACAGGGAATCGGACCCCGATTTTTTGCTCCAAAGGCAAACGTCCGACCGTTAGACGATCCCGGAATATAAATTATATTGTACATTGAATTATTGCGTTAATCCAGCCATCTATTTTTCTATTAAGATCAGTACTTTTATTTACTTTGACTCTTAATAGTCCATTATATTTATCGCCGACATTTTTTCTTTTAGTTGGTTTATTACTGTTTTTGAAATAAACTCTTAACTTTTCCTTTTTGATATTAATATTATTGCTCCAGAATTCTATAGCTTTTTCCAGATTTGCGTTTTTATGAATATAAAGTTCATAAATTAAGTCTTGTGGATTTATATTTAAAAATCTTTTAAGCCATATTATAAAGATTTTTAACATTGCGACATCAGAATTAATAAATTTAATGCCACTGGCATATGTAGGTTTTTCTTTAGCGCCCTCAGCCCAATACAAAGCTATGCCAATTAAAAATAATTCTTTATTTGATATATTTTTAATATCTTCCTTGGATTCAGAGTAGATTTTTTTAATTTTTTCTAATTTAATTTCGTGTTTTCTCTTTGCTCCTCGCTTCATAGCCTCCAATTTTCTTTCAGTAAGTCTTTGCTCTTGTTTTTTTGATAATCCGACGCTATGCAACCACAAAGAAAGCGTTGATTTGGCAACGGGTATTTGTTTAAGGATTTCGGAGTAAGAAAGCCCTTGCTTGCGTAAATTAATAGCTTTTTCTTTTTGGGTTGGTTTCATATGAACAACGATAGTATTTATAATATATACTATATTGTTGTTCGAAAAACAAGTAACAAAAACAGCCTTTCTAGGGCTGTTTTTGTTAAAATTTTTAAACGTGTTTACGGTTGAATCGCGTTGTAAGCGTTTACCAAACCCCAGCCATAGAGATTATCAAATCCGGAAATTCCTAAGTCAGTTGCCCGGTCTTGAAGTTTCTTTTGGACTTCAGCCGGATTCCAGCGGCCGTCGCCATTTACATCATAAGTTCCAACCGGCGTATTCAGAACCAACGCGACAGCGCCAGTTACGTGCGGCGCGGCCATTGAAGTTCCGGAAAGGGTCGCGTAGCCCGTGCCTTTGTAGGTTGAAAGGATGCTAACTCCGGGAGCGGCTAAATCAATTTCCGGACCGCGGCTGGAAAACGAAGCTAAAAGATTATTAGAATCAGTTGCCGAAACCGCGATGGTTTCGGGATAAGCGGCTGGGAAACCAACTGCTGCGCCGCTGTTTCCGGCTGCGGCTACTATCACTACGCCGGCATTATATGCGGCAATAATCGCGTCGTGCATTGCTTGGCTGCCGGAACTGGAACCTAAACTTAAATTAATCACTTGAGCGTTGTTATTCATAGCCCATTGAATGCCCTCAATAACATCAGAAGTAAAACCAGAACCGCTGCGACTTAAGACTTTAACCGCGAGTAAATCTACTGCCGGACCAGCGCCAATCACACCGATTGAGTTGTTAAGAGCCGCTACAATGCCGGCAACATGGGAGCCATGGCCATTGTCGTCATTCCAGCTTTTGGTCGTATTAATGGCGTTATAGCCGCCTTTAATGTTAGCCGCAAGATCCGGGTGAGTAGCAGAAATACCAGTGTCTACAATCGCCACTCTGACCGGATCGGCATTATTGCCGGATGGCCATACAAGTTCCGCGTCAATCCGATTAATGCCCCATGGCAAAGTTTGAGTTGGTTGAGTAGTGGCAGATGAAGACGGCTTGCCAAGAGTAAAGACGAGAATATCATCTTCCACCCGCAAAACTCCGGCTCCGCCCCCCAAAGCTTTTTCTGAGGTTTTATTCGGCAGCCAAACCGCTGAGCCGTTTACCAAAGAAAGATTTTTTAATTTAATTCCACCGTGTTTGGCAAGCAATTCATCTTTAGCGGCTTCATTTAAGCCGGTTTGCCAAATGATAATTTTCCGTCCGCCCTCTTCGCCGACAGCTTTATTGGTTAAAAATATCGCGCCGACTGTCACTAAAATCGCTGCCAATAACAAAATTGATAACGACCTGTTAAAAATAATTGTATTCATATATTAATTAATATTAATTTTTATAAAAATAAAGACCGCGTTAAATATAGCATACTTCAGGCAAATTATCAATCCTTCGG
>CAYHXS010000031.1:2667-6702 GCA_964360665.1 uncultured Candidatus Saccharibacteria bacterium
GTAATTGAAAAAAATAAAAAAGCCGCCCTAAACATCAGGGCGGTTTATTTTTTGGGATACACGAAGTGATCCAAGTCGGAACCGGCGCGCAGAACTACTTTTATCCTTTTATAGTGGTAGCTAAAAAAGAATTTGCGGAAATGTTTGCCATCCCCATACATGAAACCGTATTTCGTCCGGTCGTATCTCTTCACCTTGAAAGATCTGACTAATCTTTTTCCTGTATTGAATTTCGGATCAGCGGGGCGGCGCCTTGACCAGCTTCTTATGATTTGGCTAAGAACACCGTCTTCATCGCCATATTGACCTTCAGGCGCAAGACCGATAAGCATCCATGGACGTTGAAGCCCTTCTAAATGGTGCTTTAAAGACATCGCAAAACATGTATCCGACACCACTATCATCGGAGCATTATGACCCCTCAAGGCCTTCAGCAGCCTACTGAAATGTAAAGAATAACTTTTTACGCGCCTGTTATTTATTTCATACAAGCTCAACATTTTGCTCAGGCCATGGCCGCTGTAATAAACAAGTAGCGGCTCGCGCGAATTCCGGGAAATAATTCTGTCCATCTTATTAAGCAAGCCTCTTAGCTTAATATTCAGGATTCGCTTGGGACTGAAAAAATGAATGTCCCTTTTTTCCAGTCTAACTTTTTTTAATAAATATTGGCGAAGCTTTTTGCAATCTTTGGTAAAATCTAGAGCCTTTTTCTTATTTTTCTTTATTTCTAAGCCAGCGATTAAAATAGCTTTCATTTTATTCGCCTCCTTTATATTTTCAAAATCCTGACTTAGTTATACTTCTTTCATTTAAAAAAGCAATAGTCAAATAAAAAGCTCCGATTTTTTAGGATCGGAGCTCACTTTTTCTTTCTGGAGTACATTATATAATCCAGATTATCGCCCCATTTGAGGCTTACCCTTTTTCGTTTTTTCTTTCCGATGCAAACTCTTGGATTAGCCGGAAGCCTTTTTTGCCAGCGATCAAATATTTTCCTTAAAAAAGTATTGCCTTTTTTATTGATATATCCATTGCGGTCCCTCGGCGCCAAACCAAGCAGCATTTTTTGGCACTTGATTTTTTTCAAAAAATGAACAACCACCATGCCAAAACAGCAATCATTTATGAAAATAAGCGGCCAATTTCTTTTTTTTAGGATTTGAAAAACAAAGCTATAAAGGATCATCGCGTTCTTTTTGAAATCCCATCCTCTTGGCAAGCCGTGACCGGCATAATAGATTATCAGTGGTTCATAACGGCTGATACTTGTTATTCCCTGAAGAACCTTGCTGAATTTTGTACCCGCCTCATGCTCGGCGCGTCCATAAAAAACTATGTCGTCTTTTATCATCCCAACTTCATTTATCAGATATTCAAAGAATCTGACGCTGTCCAAATGAGGAAAAATACTTTTATCGTAGCTGCTTACTATCAGCGCTTTCATTTTATTCGCCTCCTTTATATTTTCAAAATCCTGACTTAGTTATACTTCTTTCATTTAAAAAAGCAATAGTCAAATAAAAAGCTCCGATTTTTTAGGATCGGAGCTCACTTTTTCTTTCTGGAGTACATTTTATACGGCGCTATCCGTGAATCGGATGATTCAATAATTGACGCTGAAGTTATCCGCAATATGGATTTGTAATAAAAATACCGCCTGGTCGGCGGGATTTTTATTTTTCTTTTTTGCGCGAAGCGTTTTTAAGCATGCGTTTGCGGAGGCGGAGCGATTGCGGCGTAACTTCCAGAAGTTCGTCGTCGCCGAGATATTCCATGCATTGTTCCAAAGACATTTGGCGCGGAGGAATCAGGTCGTTGGTAACGGCATCGGTTTTTGCGCGGAAATTAGTCAGTTGTTTTTGTTTGCAGACATTTAACGTTAAATCCTCGGCTTTGGCATTTTGGCCGATAACCTGGCCTTCATAAATTTTTGTGGCGGGGCCGATAAACATTTCTCCGCGTTCCTGCGACATCAGGAGCGCGTATGCCGTGCTGGTTCCTGATTCGTGCGCGATAAGCGAGCCGTGCGGATTAGTCGCGATATCATCCCATTTCTGGTGATAGCCGGCGAACAAAGTATTGATGATTCCGTTTCCTTTGGTGTCAATCATAAATTCGTTGCGAAAACCGATAAGTCCGCGGGTTGGGATAAAAAAGTGGAAAGAAACAATGTTGTTGTCAACATGCATATTTTTTATTTCGCCTTTGCGCCGGCTCATTTTTTCAATAATAGTTCCGGAGTATTGTTCCGGCGCTTCAATCCAGACATCTTCCGCCGGCTCCATAGTTTTTCCATTTTCCTCTTTCATAATGACTTCCGGTTTGGAAACCTGGAGTTCATATCCTTCGCGGCGCATTTTTTCAATTAAAATTCCAAGATGCAGTTCGCCGCGGCCGCTGACGATGAATTCATCCGGAGATTTTCCCGGCACGACTTGGAGTGCCACGTCGTTATCCAGTTCTTTTTCCAGGCGTTCTTTAAGATTGCGGGAAGTGCAGTATTGGCCTTCAAGTCCGGCAAAAGGGGAGTTATTGACGCTGAAAATCATTTTGACTGTCGGTTTTTCAATGTTAATCGGCGGAAGCTGGATTGGATTTTCCGCGGAAGCAATGGTGTCGCCGATATTGATATTTTCAATTCCCGCGATTGCGGCAATATCGCCGGCTTCAAGTTCGTCGGTTTCTACGCGAGTCAAGCCGTTAAAGGTCATTAACACCGAAACTTTGGTATTTGTAATTTTTCCATCGCGGGAAATGTGGGCGATTGGCTGGGTATTTTTTATCGTGCCTTGATAAATGCGGCCGATGCCGATGCGGCCTTTGTAATTGTCGTAATTAATGGAAGTAATCATCATTTGAAGCGGGCCATCAATAACAACTTTTGGTTCCGGGATATGTTTCAAAACAGTTTCAAATACCGGTTTGAGGTCGGTCATTTTATCCAATTCCGGCGTAAGGCCGGCTTTGCCGAGTTTGGAAGCGGCATAGATAACGGGAAATTCCAGTTGTTCATTATTCGCTCCGAGTTCAATAAAAAGTTCAATAACTTTATCCAAAGCGTAATTTACCCGCGCGTTTTTCTTGTCAATTTTATTTATAACCACGATGATTTTGTGGCCCATGGCAAGGGCTTTTTTCAATACAAACCTGGTTTGCGGCATCGGGCCTTCCTGCGCGTCAACCAAAAGCAGCGCCCCGTCAGCCATATTCAGAACGCGTTCCACCTCGCCGCCGAAATCCGCGTGTCCCGGAGTATCAATGATATTTATTTTTGTATCACCGTACATGACAGCGGCATTTTTTGAAAAAATCGTAATACCGCGCTCTATTTCAAGTTCGTTAGAATCCATTATTTGTGCTTGTTCGCCAACTCTTCCCAAATCCGTGTCGGATTGTTTAAGTAAATTGTCCACAAGCGTGCTTTTGCCGTGGTCAACGTGAGCGATGATGGCTATACTGCGTATTTTTTTCATAGTGTTAAATTATATCAAAATTTTTTAGAAAAAGTAAGGGCGCATCGGTATTATCCTTTGCGCCCTTTTTGATTAAACGAAAACTGCCGCCGGATTAGAAACCAGCTTGTCGTCTTCGTAAGCGATTCGGCTCACAATTTCAATTTCGTTTCTTAGGAATTGAGTCGTGAGTATCCGCATGAAGTCATCCATGGACTCAAAGCGTCCGACAAAACTCGAATCCGGGCTTTCGCGGAACACCATCACCGGCTTTGCGGCATCGGCTCCGTCAGAAGTGGCTTCATAGAGAAGGGTTTCTTTCTGCCCCTTGCCCCACGATTTTCTTTTTACTTCTATTAGTTCTGTTCGTTTCACAGTTCCTCCTTGAAAGGTGCTAATTTAGGATAAATATAATATATCATAAGAACATTAAAAAGTCAATAGTTCGACCCATTCGACGAGCTCAGGACAAGCAAGCTCACTATAATAAAAATAAAAAAGCCCCACTTTTTACAGCGGGGCTTTACCTTCCAAAAGATCAAAATGCGCAGACACTCCCTGAATTAATTATTATTGTTTA
>CAYHXS010000032.1:0-6510 GCA_964360665.1 uncultured Candidatus Saccharibacteria bacterium
GCAAATTGATTGGCTCCGCCGTCCCGATGCCGACGTTGCCAGTTGAACCGATAACAACTAATTGTGAATTGCCGACTGTCAGGTTTCCGGAGAGGAAGAGGTCTTGCCAGCGAGAAGACGAAAACCCGATATCATAGGAATTTGTCGCGCCGGGCAGCAAATCTGCGTCAAAAGTCGCGGCGCTGGCGCGCGCGACTACTGAAGTCAGGGCTTTGGAAAATTGTTGTTGGAGATTTTGGGTGTTATAGCTGAGCGTGATATCTATTTGCACGTTATCGTGCCCCGGATAACTGGTGATTTTCAAAAATGAAAGATTGTCTGCGACTACGGCGTCATTGGTAAGATAAACCGGTAAAGAAGCGCCTTCCTTCAGGGAAACCTTTCCGCCGGAGACGGTAATTAAAGTGGGGTCTCTTAACGAATCGCGCGTTCTAAGTTTCAACGTAGTAATTGGTGTTCCAGTTGCAATCTCAACATGGCTTGATTCGCGCACCAGCCTTTGGATTGTTGATAAAACAAAATTAAGCTGATTGTTGACTTCTATGGTGGAGTTTTGCTGTTTTTGTATCCGGGCTACCACCAGGATAATGCTGGTGAAAGCCGAAGTGGTAATGCCGATAATGGCGGTGTAAATGAGGATTTCCATTAAGGAAAATCCGCTTCTTTTTTTCATATGAATAATTATATCATAAGGGGCTTGTTATAAATAAATGAACGATTTGGAGGCATAAGATTTGAGCTGATTTCAAGGCGCGACGACGAAAACATAGTTTTAACTACTTTGAGGAGAAGCAACGCAGAAATCAGCCAAAGATAATGCCTCCCCTAAAGGGCCATAAGTATTTTGGGCTGCGACAGCGTCGCTTGTCGGAAAGGCAGCTATGGCTGCGATTTCCTCCTCGCTCCTTGCCTCGCTCCAAAATTCTTTATGGCAAATCCGCTCAGTTATTTATAACAAGCCCCTAAACCGCAGTCGGGTCAAAGAATAAAATTAAAATAGTTTTGCCGATAATTTTTAAATCCAGCCAGAAAGACTGGTTTTTTATGTAATATTCGTCCAGTTCCAGTTCTTTGATGAACGGCAGGCTGGAAGCGCCATTAACCTGGGACAGGCCAGTGGCTCCGGCTTTGGCAAGAAGGATATTTTTATATTTCTCCGGATAATCTTTTGTCTCTTCCGGTTCGTGCGGCCGCGGCCCGACCAAGGAAAGTTCACCCTTAAGGACATTGATCAGCTGGGGAAATTCGTCCAGCCGGAATTTCCTTAATAATTTTCCGGTTGCCGTGAGGCGGGGGTCGTTTTTTATTTTGAAAAACGGGCCGTTTTTGCGTTCGTTAAGGCGCGCCAGTTCCGTATATTTCAGCCGGTGGGAATTATGCCGCATTGAACGGAATTTATAGACTTTTATTGTTTTCCCGTTGCTGATTCTGTCCAGCGCGACCAATATTGGACCGGAGGAATCCAGTTTTATGGCAATGGCAATCAGCGGAAAAAACGGAAGCAGGAAGGTTATCCCCAAAATCGCTCCCAAAATGTCCAAAATCCGTTTTATACTTTGATAGTACATATAACTCTTTAATTATATTATGAAAATCGCTTTGGTGCATGATTATCTAAACCAATACGGAGGCGCGGAAAGAGTTCTGGAAACTTTGGCGAAGATTTTTCCGGATGCGCCGATTTATACGCTTTTTTATGATAAGGATAAAACCCTGAGCCGGTTTGACGGAAGAATCAGGGGAACCAGTTTTTTGGACAGCAAGATTGTGGCGAATAATCATCGTCTTTTTATACCGCTGATGCCAGCGGCCGCTTCCTGGATGAATCTTAAAGAGGAATATGACCTTATTTTTTCTTCCAGCGCCGGTTTTGGAAAGGGAATCAGCTATCATCCGAAAACTCTTCATATTGCTTATTGCCATACGCCGCTGCGCTACGCATGGGAATCGGACCGTTATTTTAACTGGAATTCTTTTTGGAAGTTGGTAAGCGCGCCGGTTTTCTGGTATTTACGGAAATGGGATTTACGGGCGGCGCAAAAGCCGGAGATTTTAATCGCCAATTCCCGTTATATCGCCGGAAAAATCAAAGATTATTATAAGCGCGACGCGGAAGTGATTTATCCGCCTGTTGATTTGAAAGTTTTTTACCGTGACAAAAAAGTTAAAAAAGGAGGATATTTCCTGGCTGTCGGCAGAATGCTTCCATATAAGCGGTTTGATTTGGTTATTCAGGCATTTAACCGCCTGAATCTTCCTTTATTGGTCGCGGGAGACGGCCCGGAACTGGAAAATTTGAAAAAAATATCAAAATCTTCCAAGATTCATTTTTTGCCTTTTACCGCGGAAGCGGAATTGAGGACTCTTTATAATGGAGCCGAGGCGGTGGTTTTTCCCCAAACAGAGGATTTTGGGCTAGTGGCGGCGGAAACGCAGGCTTGCGGAACGCCGGTTATAGCTTATTCGCGGGGAGGCGCGAGAGAAATAATAAAGGACGAAGAAACCGGCATATTGTTTAATAATCAGACTGTTGATGATTTAATAATGGCGGTCAAAAAATTTCAGATTAAAAAATTTGACTCGAAAACAATCCGCGCGTCGGCTTTGCGTTTTTCCGAAAACAAATTCAAAAAAGCGATTCTAAAAGCGGTATACGCGGCGAGGGATGGGAAATAAGACGTATTGGCTTAATAGGACTTATTGGGTTGACAAAATTCAAAGAATAGGATAGAATATATATTAGTTTATTTTCGTTTAAATAGGGAGGATGCAAATGCCAATAGAGACAGTTGAAGTGCGACTGGAAGCAAAAGGAAAAATTGTGGGCAAAACAATAAGCCGAATTCAGAAAGAGCACGGAATAAAAGTGCTGCAATTGGAAAACTTTTGCGATAGGGCGTTTCCTTATTCTTGGGAGCATCCCTCCCACAACAGAATAGTAAAAGAGGAGGATTTGCTTACTATTCAAGGAAAACAGAATATCGTCAAAAAATTCTGTGAAGAGTTAAATTAACTCTGTCCCCCTTGCTCTATTGGAGAGTGAGGGGGATTTTATTTCTTTTTTTATATTTTTAAGCTAAACTCTGTACATATATGTTGGAAAATATAAGAAACTTCTGCATTATTGCCCATGTTGACCATGGGAAGTCCACTCTAGCGGACCGGTTTTTGGAGTTGACCGGGACTGTGGAAAAACGCCGGATGAAAGCGCAGTATTTGGATCAGCTGGAACTGGAGCGGGAGCGGGGCATTACCATTAAAATGGCGCCGGTCCGGATGTCTTATACTTATAATCTTAAACCTTATACTTTAAATTTAATTGATACTCCCGGCCACACTGACTTTTCTTACGAAGTTTCCCGGGCTTTGGCCGCGGTTGATGGCGCGATTCTTTTGGTGGACGCCAGCCAGGGCATCCAGGCGCAGACACTCGCCAATTTCAATTCCGCGAAAAAGGCCGGGCTTAAAATTATCGGCGCGGTAAATAAAATTGATTTGAATCCGCAAATGGCGGACGAGGTAGTTCAAAGTACCGCGGAATTGCTCGGCGTTTCCGAGTCTGAAATTTTCAAGGTTTCGGGAAAAACCGGCCAGGGAGTGGAAGATTTGCTTAAAGCGGTGATTGAAAAAATTCCCGAGCCCAAAAAATCGGCTCAAAACGGAATTTTTCAGGCGCTGATTTTTGATTCTTTTTATCATGAGCATAAAGGCATTGTGGCGGCGGTCAGGATTTTTAACGGACAAGTCAGGGACAATGAGGAAGCGCATCTGATTGCGACCGGCGAAACATTTAAAATTAAAGAACTAGGTTATTTTGCTCCTGAATTGCGCGTGGATAATATTTTGGAGGAAGGGCAAATAGGTTATATCGCGACCGGCCTTAAAGAACCGGAACTTTTGAGGATTGGTGACACGATTGTTTCTAAAATGGAAGCAGCGGATTATGAACAATACGTTTTGCCGGGATACAAGGAGCCGCAGCCCGTGGTTTTTGTGTCTTTTTATCCGGAAGAAAGCGATGATTACGAAGATCTGAAAAGCGCGTTTGGAAAACTGAAATTGAACGACTCGGCTTTGAAATTTGAGGTTGATTCAAATGAATTTTTGGGCCGGGGATTCAAGACCGGATTTTTGGGGAAACTTCATTTTGAAATTACCGCTGAACGCCTGGAAAAAGAATTCAATATTCGGACAGTGCACAGTTTTCCGTCGGTTTCCTATAAGGTGCGGATGTCTTCGGGGCTGAAAAAAGGAGAGTGGGTTATTATTACTAATCCCAAGGATTTTCCCGCGGATTATCTGGAGGTTATGGAACCGATTGCCAAAGTGGAAATTCTGTCGCCGGCGGAATATGTCGGGGCGGTAATGCGCCTTCAGGAGGTTTTTCGTTTGCGCAATATGACTACGGAAACAATGGGAAAAACCATGATTATCCATGCTTTTCTTCCTTTATCGGATTTAATCAGGGATTTTGATGACCAACTTAAATCAATTTCCGCCGGCTACGCGTCATTGAATTATGAAGTTTCCGAATATGAAAAAGTCAAAGTCTCCAAATTGGAAATTTTGGTGGCTGAACATAACGTGGGCGGACTTACCCGGATTGTCCATACTGATGACGCGGAGCGGGAAGCGCGGAGGACAGTAGAAAGGCTTAAGGAGCTTTTGCCCCGCCAGCAATTTACGCAGGCGATTCAGGCGATAGCCGGCGGTAGGATTATTGCCAGAGAAACGATTCCGGCGATGAAGAAATTGCTCGGCAATTTCGGGAAAACCGGCGGTGACCGCACCAGAAAAATGAAGCTTTGGAAAAAGCAGAAACGGGGCAAGGAAAGATTGCAGGAACGGTCGGTCAAATCCAAAATTGACGTGCCGGCGAGCGTTTTTAAAGAATTGCTTAAAAAATAGTATCATAAATATATGAAGCGGATATTAGGCGTTATATTGGCAGTGGTCTTGGCGGCGATTTTATATGAATTGGCCCAGCTTTATTTTTTGAACGGCAGGTTGAAAGTGGAATTTTCTTTGCTTTCGGAAAAAGTGGAAAATTTGAAAAAAGAAAACTCTTTATTGCAGGCCGATTTGGAGTATTTTAAAGAACCGGCAAATCTGGAAAAAGAATTGCGCAACCGGTTTAACTATAAAAGTCCCGGCGAGAAAATGATTATTGTTGTTCCGCCAAAAAGCGAATAATTTATGACTTATAACCGTTCGTTAATTTTATTCAGCGCTTTTGTTGCTTTTGGCATGACTTGTTTCGTAATTGTCCGGTTGGGGTTTTATCCGGTGGCAATGGTGAATTTTAACGTGATTACCGCGGCGGAAATGGAGAAAAATGCCGTGGCAACGGAAAACTATTTCCGCAATTTATCCTTATTGTACGGTTCCGATTCGGATGCCATGGATAAAGAGGAATCGCGCAAGGAAATAAGGCGGGCGGCGCTGGACAAGCTTATTTCCGAAGTTTTGATTTACGAAGAATTAAGCGGAAGGGTTGAAAATTTCCAGCTGATTGCGGAAAATAAAATCCGTGAAGCGCTTAATGAAAAAGAAAAGTTGGATGATGGGATAAAAAAGTTATACGGTCTGACAATTTTGGAATTTAAAAATCAGGTTCTTTTGCCGCAGGCATATCAGGAAATTTTGGAAGGAAGATTGTTCCTGAAAAATGAAAATTTTAAGGCGTGGCTTGATGATTCGCGCGTTAAAGCCAGAATTTTTATTTTGGTTCCGGACTTGATGTGGTCGGATAAATTAATTAAACTTCGTAATTGAACTGTAAGTTGCGCGAGATTAGTATAATGGCAGTACACAACCTTCCCAAGGTTGGGGCGCCGGTTCGATTCCGGTATCTCGCTCAGGAATATGGAAAAACATTAAAGCGCCAGAGTAGTTCAGTGGCAGAACAGTCGCTTCGTAAGCGATAGACATGGGTTCGATTCCCGTCTCTGGCTCCAGAATTTGACTTTGCGCGGGGCGGAGCCGCTTCCCACTCCTATGCCGCGCTTTCCGCCTTCGCTAAAGCTACGGACGGACAGGCGCGCGGCAAGCAGGCGGGCAAAAATTCATTTCCCCCGCACCCTCTTTTCTTTTTGCCCGCCTGCTGGAATGTGCGGAAATTGTTTTGGAATTCCTTCAATAATTTTCAGGAAAGCAGTATAATATAAGTGATGATTGGAAAACTTCGCAAAAGCTTAATTTTTCTCCTAATTTTTGCTTGGGTTTTTTCGGGCTGGCCAGTGGTTTGGCAAAATCCGAGGATTCCGCAGAATGTCAATAAAGCGCTGGCGGCGCCGGCGATACCAAGTTATAGAAGTTCAGGCACTTTTACAAAAGGCACGGGCGCCATTACGCCGCCGTATCCGACGGACATGGCGGCCAACGATATTTGTCTGCTTGTCGCTGAATCGGAAAATGAGGCAATTTCGCTTTCCGCGGCCCAGGGTTTTGTTGAAGTAACAAACTCGCCGCAATCCGCCGGTACGGCGGCAACCAACCCCGGCAACAGAA
>CAYHXS010000033.1:0-6506 GCA_964360665.1 uncultured Candidatus Saccharibacteria bacterium
CGGAAGAATTAGAGCGGTTGGCCTACCCAATTTATTTCATTGATTATGAAACTTTTCCGTCCGCCATCCCGATGTTTGACGGATTTTCTCCGTATCAGCAGATACCATTTCAATATTCACTTTTTGTTTTAGAATCTCCCCGCAAATTGCGGGGCAAGCCGGCAGAGCTGAAGCATTTTGAATTTTTACATAGCGAAAACAGCGATCCCAGCCGGTCGTTCGCGGAATCTTTGCAGAAAAATGTTGGCGATGCCGGAAGTGTTATTGTTTGGAGTAAAAAATTTGAATGTTCAATAAATAAGCAGATAGCCGAAAGACTTCCAGAATTTAAAGATTTAATTGAATCAATAAATAATCGTACCTATGATTTAATGGATATTTTTACTAAACAGCATTATGTTCATAAAAATTTTAGAGGGAGCACTTCCATTAAAAAAGTTTTGCCGGTGCTGGCGCCGGAGTTATCATATAAAGAACTCGCCATTCAGGAAGGCGGAACTGCCGCTTCCAGCTGGATTAAATTAATTGGTAAAGATTTTTCTTTGGAAGAAAAAGTTAAGTTGAAAAAAGATATGCTGGAGTATTGTAAATTGGATGCATTCGCAATGGTTAGGATTTTAGAGGAATTGGAGAAGGTGATAAAATAAATTTATGAATCAATCCCTCGAAAATACTCGGGACCTTCGGCCCTTCGGGAATACTCAGGACCTTCGGCTTATTTTTTTAGATACTGAAACTACCGGCAACGATATCGCGAAAGACCGCCTGTGCCAGGTGTGCTATAAAACTTCCGATGGAATATATAAGAGTTATTTTAAGCCGCCGGTTCCGGTATCGGTGAAAGCGATGAGTATAACAAATATCACCAATAAGATGCTGGAGGATAAAGAGGTATTTAAGGATAGTGTTATGAAAAAAGATCTGGAGGCTCGGCTTGCTGATGGGATACTTGTCGCGCATAACGCAAAATTTGATTGCGCTATGTTGGAAGCCGAAGGAATGTCTATCCCTCGGCGCATATGTACTTTTAGAATTGCGAGGCATTTAGATCCGGAAAATAAAATTCCGGAATATAATTTGTCTTACTTGCGTTACTATCTGGATTTAGAAGTAGAAGATGCTTACGCGCATGACGCGGAAGGAGATGTAAAAGTGCTTTGCGCCCTTTTTGAAAGATTATTGGCGAAAATTACAAAAGAAGGATTAACCGAGGAAAAAGCCATTGCGGAAATGCTGGATGTTTCCAGCAGGCCGTCATTATTTAAATTATTCAATTTCGGCAAATATAAAGATAAAAAAATTGAAGAGGTGGTAAAAACAGACAGGGGCTATCTGCAATGGATGCTGGATAAAAAAATAGAGGAAGGTAGCCAGGACGAAGACTGGATTCATACCTTGCAATATTATTTGAAAAATTAATTGTCCATGGAACCACTGGCGTCAAAAATCCGGCCCTTGTCTCTTAAAGATTTTATTGGTCAGGAACATTTAGCGGGGAAAGGTAGCCCTCTTAGGGTTGCGATAGAAAAGAAGCATCTTTTTTCTTTTATTCTTTGGGGACCGCCGGGATGCGGAAAAACAACTCTGGCTAAAATTTATGCCAAAAGTTTGGATGCGGTGCTGTACGAACTTTCGGCGGTTTCCTCCGGCAAAGAAGATATTAGCCGGATTATTAAAGAAGGTTCTTGGGACAAGCCAAAAGTTTTATTTCTGGATGAAATTCACCGTTTCAATAAAGCCCAGCAGGATTTTCTGCTGCCTTTTGTGGAACGGGGAGCGCTGACGCTCATCGGCGCGACAACGGAAAATCCGAGCTTTGAAGTTATTCCGGCGCTGCTTTCCCGGTGCCGGGTTTTTGTGCTTAACGAATTATCGGACAAGGAAATGGCAAAAATAATTAAGCGGACCGGCTATGCGATGGATAAGGAATCAGTAGAATGGCTGGTTGCGATGGCGAACGGCGATGCCCGGCAGGCGATTGCCATGCTGGAAAATACTTTTGAACTGTACGGAAAAATTAACGTGGTTAATCTTAAAAATAGCCTGCAGTCAAAATTTTTGCGTTATGATAAAAAAGGCGAGGAGCATTATAACGTTATCAGCGCGTTCATTAAAAGCATGCGTGCCAGCCAGCCGGATGCCGCTCTTTATTATTTATCCCGGATGCTGAAAGCGGGAGAAGATCCGAAGTTTATCGCGAGGCGAATGGTGATTTTTGCCAGTGAGGATATTGGAATGGCGCTGCCGACCGCGCTGGTGGTTGCTAACGAAGTATTCCGGGCAGTGGAAATTATTGGCTTGCCGGAATGCGGAATCAATCTGGCTCATGGGGTAGTTTATTTGGCGCTCGCCAAAAAAGACCGGAGCGCATATGAAGCTTATATGCTGGCGATGGAAGACGCGGAAAAATTCGGCAATCTTCCGGTGCCGATGAAAATCAGGAACGCACCGACTAAATTAATGAAAGAACTCGGCTACGGAAAAAGATACGAAAAATACGCGGAAGAAAGTTTTTTGCCGGAAAAGCTGAAGAAAAAGCGGGAATTGATAGATTTAAAAAACACCGCTGAAAGTTCTGTTTATATGGCGGAAAAATCTTTGAAGGAAGCAGGTGATAAAGTTCCGGAAGACATCAAGAAAGCAGTTACGGAAAAAGTTGAAGCATTAAAGGAAGCCCTTCGACCAGCTCAGGGTGGCGAAGCCAACGCTGAAGCCATTAAAAAAGCTTTGGCGGAATTATCGCAGGAACTTCAGAAAATTGGACAGCATATGTATAAAGGCGGAAGCGCCGGAAATGCCGAAGGGAGTCAGGGTAATCCGCCAACGGGTGAAGCAGAGAATAAATAGAACTAGGAAAAAATTACATGGCGGGTTTTGATTTTAAGGGGAAATATTTTTTTACTCACTATTTCTGCGGTTTTGATTCCGAAGTTAAGCGCGGTGATTTAGTTGGCATATTATTTTAGGGGATTTTGTGGCTATATAACCTTCGTCAAGTGACTATGCGTTGCTTGACGAAGGTAAACTTTTGAATTTAGAAATTTTTTAAAAAAATACCCCCGCATCAGTCAAGATGCGGGGGATTTTTCAGGTATTTTTGGTCGTTGCTGATTCCTTTCGCCAGCCGTTGCAGGGCGATTTCTTTTTGTAAGCCATTCGGGTTGATTTGGAAATATTGGCTGATAAAGTCAACCAGTTTTTCCAGATACCCGAGTTCTTGCATGGCTTTGTGATGGTAGCGGCCATCTAGGTTCTGAAGAAAAAGCGCGTAGTGCAGCATTTCGTGGGCCGCCGTGGAGTAAATCAGCGCTTCTCCTTCTTTGTAGTTAACGTCCCGATAGCCGTAGCCATATCTTCCATCCCGGTATTTCCAGATGTTGTTGATTCCTTCCTGGAGGTAGATTTCCAGGCGTTGGTTGCTGTCGTAGTAATAGCATCTTCCCAACACTCCTTTTTTTTCCGGGTCGTAACTTGGCAGAAATTCCGTTTTGGGCATCGGAGTTTCTGTCGGAAGTCCGGTGATTCCTACTGTTTTTTTCCAAAGGCCATTGAGCAGCGCCTGGTCAGTTTTCCACTCTTCGCATCCGCTCAAAGCCATTGCTGGCAAGAGCAGAACAAAGAGCTTTGGTTTGTTAAGGTTCATGGCTTTTGCCTCCTTTCAGATATTTCCGGATTCCAGTCTTATTTATAAAGTAGCATGAATTTATTTATTTGTTAATGTTCAACGAATTGGCACTCTTGACATAAGAGTGCTAAAATTTTATATTGTGATATACTTTAACTATGGAACCGGTATTCAGTAAAAATTTCATGGAGCCGAATGTGGATTTTTCTTTGCCGAAAGTAATCGGCATCAGCGCTTTGGGCGTGCTTTTTGCGGGCGCAACCGGATATTTTTTGCGGTTTTGGCTGGATTTTAAGGGAACGGATTCTTTGCAGCCGCTTTTAACGCTTGGTCTGGCAATGGCTGTTTTTTTGGCGGTTTTCGTCCTCCAGACCTTATTTTTGAAAAGCAAACTCATCATCAATTTTGTCGTTCTTCTGGAAAGTTTGGCGCTCGCTATTCCGTTTCTCAGCTATTTTTCCTGGTATGTATTGGCGGCGTGGCTTTTGGCGTTTTTAAATTTTTTGAACGCTTCTTTCCGCGGCCGAAGCGAAATGGACAACCAATTGCAAATTAAATTTTTCCGGATTAAAAAGCCGGTAGTTTCCCGGGCTTTTACCGCGCTTTCTTTATTTATCGCTTTGATATATTTTAACGGCCCCAATGCCGGAGCGGATTTCGGATTAAGCAAACAGACAATCAAATCTTTTTTGAAGCCGAGCGAGCCGGTTCTGCAAAGTACGCTGATTAAGAATTTTTCTTTTGATATGAGCATTTATCAGTTTGTTGACGCGGTGCTTGGCAGCCAGATAGCGGACAAGATTGGGATTTCTTCGGAGGCGATTCCGCAAGCAATGCGGGCGCCGCTTATCAATCAGGGTATTGCGCAATTGAGAACGCAACTGGCGCCTTATGGAATAACTTTCCGGAACAACGATACGATAACCGACATACTGTATGATTATCTTTCTAAATTGGTTGTGCGGATTCCGGAGAGTTTCCGGCCGTTGATAACTTTCGGCTTAATGTTTCTGGTGTTTTTGGCGGTCAGAAGCCTTGGTTTTATTTTCCACTGGGCCGCGGGAGCTTTGTCGTATTTATTGTATGAATTGGCGATGTTGTCCGGATTCGCGAGATTAACTTTAGAATCACGGAGCCGGGAAATTATATTGCTTAAATAAAATAGAAGTCACTTATGGGAAAAGATTTTTACAAAATTTTAGGAATTGAAAAAACCGCTACTGAAGACGACGTGAAAAAAGCCTTCCGCAGGCTGGCGCACAAATATCATCCGGATAAAGAAGGCGGGGATGAGAAAAAATTCAAAGAAATCAACGAAGCTTATCAGACTCTTTCCAATGAGCAAAAACGGGCGCAATACGACCGGTTTGGAAGCGCTTCTGGCGGCAATGGATTCGGGGGATTTGATTTTTCGCAAGGCCAGGATGGATTTGGTTTCGGGTTTGACCCTTCCAATATGGAAGACCTTTCCGGCGTCAGCGATATTTTTGACGCGTTTTTTGAGGGGCTAGGAGTGAAAAAAAGAAAAACTTATCATCGGGGCGCGGATTTGGAAATGATTAAAGAAATCACCTTAGAAGAAGCGTTTCGCGGCAATGAGACTAAAATCAGTTTGGAAACTTTTACTTCCTGCGGCCATTGTGGCGGAACCGGGCATTTTGCCAAGGACGGATTTACCAAATGTTCGGTTTGCGGCGGTAAAGGGGAGATCCGGGAAACTCGTCAGAGTTTTTTCGGCCAGTTCTCCCAGGTGCGCGCCTGCGCCAAATGCAACGGACAGGGAGAAATTCCTAATAAAATTTGCAAAAATTGTTCCGGCAGCGGCCGGATTAAAGCCGGAAAAGAAATTGTGATTAATCTGGCGCCGGGTATTTATGACGACCAGCTTATAAAAGTTTCCGGCGGCGGGCAGGCCGGAGAACGCGGAGCAGGCAGCGGAGATTTGTATGTGCGCATTAAAATAAAACCGCACCATACTTTCAAAAGAACCGGCGATGATTTGGTGATTAAAAACAATCTGGATATTTTGAAAGTGCTTGCCGGACACCGGGTGGAAGTGCCGACTTTGTCGGGCGGGAAATTGCAGGTGGAGATTCCGGTTGGTTTTAATTTGCGCGAGCGGTTGCGGATTTCTGGAGAAGGCATGCCGAGATTTGGAAGTTACGGGCGGGGCGATTTGTACGTGGAATTTGACGTTAAAGTTCCAAAGGTGGATTCAAAAATAAAAAAAGCGCTGGAAAATTAGATTTATGCGCCGCGGTTTTACAATCATTGAAGTTTTAGCTATCGGCATTTTGATATCGTTCGGGGTTATATTTTATTTTCGCGGTGGACAACCGTCAATCCATCAGGATAAGGTAATTGTCGCTTTTGGCGACAGCTTAACCCGCGGATATGGCACGCCGCCCGGGAAAAACTTTGTCACGTATCTTTCGGAATATTTAAAAATTCCCATTATCAATTCCGGAAAAACCGGCGACAATACTTCCCAGGCTTTGGTCCGCCTGAGAACCGATGTTTTGGATTATCGCCCGGACCTGGTTTTGCTTCTTTTTGGCGGGAATGATTTATTGGACGGCTA
Organism: uncultured Candidatus Saccharibacteria bacterium; assembly: GCA_964360665.1. Classification (GTDB taxonomy): domain Bacteria; phylum Patescibacteriota; class Minisyncoccia; order UBA6257; family 02-FULL-45-10c; genus REEB48. The sequence continues at coordinate 6,207 of CAYHXS010000033.1, forward strand.
TAATGAGACCGTTGTTTACGCCAACATGAAAACTATCATTAAAAGCATCAAAAAAAATACCAAAGCGAAGATTATTTTAATGGGAATAAGCAGCCAGGTCATTCCGGAATACGAAAGCGTTTTTGAGCGATTGGCGGTTGAGGAAAATCTTGAAGGTTATATCCCAAATATCATGGGCGGGATTGTTTTTCGGAAAGATTTGCGTTATGACGAGATTCATCCGAATGACCGCGGGCATAAGGTGATTGCCGAACGCATTGCTCCGGTTCTTGAAAAAGTGCTGCGGGAAATATAATATAA
>CAYHXS010000034.1:0-6487 GCA_964360665.1 uncultured Candidatus Saccharibacteria bacterium
TGGGAATGTTTTTGGGCGCGCAGGCGCTGGGCGGATTTTTAATGGGCACGATTGTCGCCGGATTGTTTTTGGGAATTTCCATGACTACCGGAGGCGCGGCCTGGGATAATGCGAAAAAATACATTGAATCCGGGAATTTCGGCGGCAAGGGTTCAGACGCGCACAAAGCCGCGGTTACCGGCGACACAGTCGGCGACCCGTACAAAGACACTGCCGGTCCGGCAATTAACCCGCTTATCAAAGTTATAAATATTGTGGCGCTTTTGTTGGTGCCATTCTTATAAAAATAAGTTAAATAATGAAGTATACATTTAAAAAATTACCGGAGTCGGCAATAGAAATTGAAGTTACTCTGGACCATCAGGAATTTTTGAATTATTGGCAGCCGGAATTTGATAAGGCGCTTTCTCAAGTGCATCTTAAGGGTTTCCGTCCGGGAACCGCGCCAAAAGAGATGGCGGAGAAAGCCGTGGATAAGGACAAAGTTTTTCACGAAGCGGTCAATGAAGCGGTTCATCATAATCTCCGGTCTATTACCGAAGAAAATGACTGGCAGGTGATAGACCAGCCGAAAATTGAAGTTTTAGAAAATAATGAGGGGCCAATCTCGCAAGGCGGGACGCCCGACCAAGTGAAGCTTGGTTTAGGGTTGAAATACAAAACTTCTTTAATTGTTTTTCCGGAAATAAAACTTCCGGATTACAAAAAAAATGCCGCTAAAATTTCAAAATCCGAGAAAAAAGAAATCAAAATTGAGGATAAAGAAATTGAAGATTCCATAAAATGGATTTTGAATTCGCGGGCGAAATTGACGCGCGTTAATCATGCGGCGGAAAAGGGAAATGTGGCGGATATTGATTTTGCCGGAACATTGGACGGCAAGCCGCTGGACGGCGCTTCCGGAAAAGCGGATAATTTTGTCCTTGGCGAAGGAAAATTTGTTTCGGGCTTTGAGGATAATTTATACGGAAAAAAAGAAGGGGACAAAGTTGAATTTTCCGTGGTTTTCCCGGCGGATTATTGGAAACCGGAGCTTCGCGATAAAAAAGTGGATTTTAAAGTTGAAGTTAAGGGGGTTTTTGGCCGCGAGGTGCCGGCTTTGACCGATGAATTGGTTAAGGGTTTGGGAAAGTTTGAAACTGCCGATGATTTTAGAAAAAATGTCCGCGAAGGGCTTTTGCAGGAAAAAATTGAAAAAGAAAAAGAGCGGCTACGGCTGAAAATAATGGAAGAGATTATTAAGAACTGCAAAGTTGATTTGCCGAAAATTATGCTGGAAAGGACTTTGGACGGCATGGTCGCGGAGTACAAAGAATACGCGCAGGCGACCGGATTAGGCAAAAAAGAAGATGACGCGGCTGTCAGAAAAAATCTTGAAGAACGTGCCAAAAATAATGTTTTAACCAACCTGGTTATTTACGCCATTGCTAAAAATGAAAACCTGGCGCCGTCCAAAGAAGAGGTGGAAGCGGAAGTAAATGAATTTTTGAAAAACCGGAAAATGGGCAAGAAAGAACAAATTGACCCTAAACAGCTTTATGATTATATTTATGGTGTGGTCCAGAATCGGAAAGTTTTCGGATACCTGGAATCGCTTTAAGAAACTATTATTAAGATAGGTTCTATATATGCAAAACGAATATTTAATCCCGACCGTTATTGAAAAAACCAGCATGGGCGAACGCGCCTACGACATTTATTCCCGCCTTTTGAAGGAGCGGATTATTTTTCTTGGCGGCCCGATTAATGACGGAATGGCCAATACGGTAATCGCGCAGCTTCTTTTTTTGGAGCATGAAGACCCGAAAAAGGACATTAAGCTTTACATCAATTCTCCGGGCGGTTCGGTGACCGCGGGATTCGCGATTTACGATACCATGCAATATATCAAACCGGATGTTTCCACGATTTGCGTGGGCATTGCCGCTTCCATGGCCGCGGTTTTATTGTCTTCCGGAAAAAAAGGAAAGCGCATTGCCTTGCCGAATTCCGAAGTGCTTCTTCACCAGGTTATGGGAGGAGTGGAGGGACAGGCGGTGGAAATTGAAATTACCGCCAAGCATATTGTCCGGATGAAAGAGCAGCTGAATCAGATTTTGGCAAAGCATACCGGCCAGTTGCTTTCTAAAATTGAAAAAGATACTGACCGAGATTTTTGGCTGACCGCCGCCGAAGCAAAAGAATACGGATTAGTGGATGAGATTATAAAGAACCGTCCGAACAGCAAATAGATAAAATAATCCCGGCTATTGCGCCGGGAGTATTTTTTTGATTAACTTTGGAGATATGGGCAGTTCTTTGAGGAGGTGCAATGAATCCGGACTATTTCAATATTAACTGGAAACATTTTGTGCTTATCGGTATTGGCCATGACAGTTCGGATGGGCCATTGACTGATTTTTTAGAAAGTTGCGCGGGAGTCGTTAGGGGCGGACTGTTGTTTTACGGAAAAAATGATTATGCGGGAGAGGTCTTAATTTTGAAATGCGATGAAGAATGGAATTGTTATCAGCGTGTAAATAATACCGATGATGATGACAAAGATTGGAAATTGATTGGATATCTGGAAGATATGAATTATCCTCGCTAAGGCGGGGATTTTGTTTTATAATATGGAAATGGAAAAAATTATTACTAATGAGAATCTTATTAAGAAAGCATTGGGACGCTCGGTTGATGTTGTTTATCCGTCCCGCCAGGAATTGGAAAAATCATTGGCAGGTGGAAAAAAAATGCGCATTTATCTTGGTATTGATCCGACAGGAACACATTTGCATTTTGGACATGTGACCAATCTTTTGGTGCTTAGGCGATTCCAAGAATTGGGACATGAGATTATTTTGCTTATCGGAGATTTTACCGCCCGAATCGGCGATCCAACTGATAAATTATCGCCGCGTCAGCCATTGACCGCGGAGCAGGTTCTTGAAAATTTTAAAACTTTTAAAAAACAAGCTTCTAAAATTATAAAATTCAGCGGACCAAATAAAGCGCAAGTGAAATTTAATTCCAAGTGGCTGGGGAAGATGACCTTCGCCGATATTATTAAGCTGGCTCAGCATATTACTGTTCAGCAAATGATGCAAAGAGACATGTTTCAAGAGCGCATGAAATCTGATAAGCCGATTGGCGCGCATGAATTTTTTTATCCGATGATGCAGGGGTATGATTCCGTAGTAATGGACGTGGATATGGAAATCGGCGGGACAGACCAGACATTTAATATGCTGATGGGCCGCGATTTGCAGAAAATTTATAATAACAAAGAAAAATTTGTGCTTACCACGAAGCTTCTGGTTAATCCCAAGACCGGCAAGAAACTTATGAATAAAAGCGAGGGCGGATTGATAAATCTTGATGACGCGCCGGGGGATATGTTTGGAAAGATTATGGCGATTGACGATGCGGCCATGTTCGCGCTGGCTGAATATTCCACCGAGATGCCGATGGAAGAAATTGATAAATTGAAAAGCGGAATGGCTGCCGATAAAATAAGTCCCAAGGATGTGAAATTAAAAATAGCTTTTGCGGCAGTGGAACTGATTTATGGAAAATCTGTCGGAGAAAAAGCCCAAAAAGAATTTGTAAGGGTGGTTTCCAATAAAGAAACGCCTTCAAAAGTTGAAAGTGCAAAGTTAAAAGTGAAAAGTTTGTTGTTAGTTGATTTGCTTGTGGAAGTAGAATTCGCAGTCAGCAAAAGCGAGGCGCGGCGGCTAATTGAACAAGGGGGAGTAAGAATTGACGGCGAAAAACAAAGCGACTCGAACAAATCCATATCGCTTGATAAAGAAATTTTGCTTCAAGTCGGTAAAAGGAAATTCTTGAAAATCCGCGGCTCTTAATCTATGATTTTTTTGTTTGACGAGTCAGCGGGTTTTGCTATACTGAAATTAATGATATTTTTTGCCCTTACAACTACTACCGCGACTATCCAAGCAAACACTGGGGAATTTTAGTGGTTATCCAAAAATAAATTACTAAATATGCCCCAGTGAGGGGTCATTTTTTATGAAAATAGCAAAAATATTAAAATTTGGCGGTTCCTCGGTTGGAACTCCGAAGATGATTAAAAAAGTCGGAGAAATCGTCGGGGCGGCGGCGCGAAAAGAAGGCGTTGCGGTTGTGGTGTCCGCGTTTCAGGACGTGACTGATCAATTGCTGAAATGCGCCAAATTAGCGGCAAAACAGAGTCTGAAATTGGAAAAAGAAATTGAAGATTTAAAATACAGGCATGTTAAAGCGATTAGGGCTTTGGCTGTAAATAAAAAACTGGAAAAAGAAGGACTAAATTACGTTGAAAAATTGTTTGAAGAATTAAAACTGGCTTTGGAAAAAATCGCGGATGAAAAAGGAGTTTCCAATAAAAATTTGGATTGGGTGGCGAGTTTTGGCGAAAGATTGTCGGCTTATATTGTGGCGGCGTCAATGAAGAACGCTTATTTTGCGGATGCGAGAGAATTGATTAAGACCGATGATAATTTTGTAAATGCGGCAGTGGATTTTAAAAAGACTAACCGCAGGATTCATAATTATTTTCGCAATAAGCGAGGTCTTCCGGTTATAACCGGTTTTCTTGGTTCTACAATAAAAAATGAAACAACTACTCTCGGCCGGGGCGGTTCGGATTATTCCGCTTCCATATTGGGAGCGGCTTTGGGGGTACGGGTGATAGAAATCTGGACAGATGTTGACGGCGTAATGAGCGCTGACCCGCGGTTGGTAAAAAGCGCTGATGTTTTGCCGGAAATGAGTTATGAAGAAGCGATTGAAATGGCTTATTTTGGCGCGAAAGTTATCCATCCGGCGACTATGCTCCCGGCTATTAAAAAGGGAATTCCGGTTGTCATAAAAAATACTTTTAATCCGTCGGCAGCCGGCACCTGGATTAAAAAAGATCCGTCCGGAAGCATGCTGGTCAAGGGGATTACCGCGATTGATGATATTTCTCTGATTAGCGTCGGCGGAGTGAGTCTGGCCGGGATTCCCGGAAGCGCGGCGCGGATTTTTGAAACTACTGCCGGAAAAAAGGTTAATGTGATTCTTATTTCGCAGGCTTCTTCCGAGCATACGGTTTGTTTTGCGGTTAAAACTTCGGAATCGGAAACGGCATTAAAAGCGCTTAAAAAAGAATTCGTGAAAGAAATAAAATCCGGACAAGTAAGCATCAGCGCGGTTTTAAATCAATCCATATTAGCAATGGTTGGTGACGGAATGTGCGGCGTGCCGGGAATTGCCGGAAAATTGTTCAGCGCGCTTGGAAATAATAGAGTAAATATTACCGCGATTGCCCAGGGCGGTTCGGAACGGAATATCTCTTTTACAGTGGATGCGTCCAATAAAGTAAAAGCGCTGAATGTCGTCCATAACGAATTTTTTAAAGGTGGAAGTAAAAATATATTTTTGGTTGGCGCGGGAAATATCGGCGGTGAATTACTGAAACAGATTTATGAACTGCAGAAAAACAACGCCTTTTTAAAAGTTTGCGGAATTATGGACATCAATAATATGATTTTGGATGAAAAAGGGATTAATCTTGGCGGTTGGAAGAAAAACATGGCGCACGGGGAAAAACTAGATTTAGAAAAATGGCTTTCCGGCGCCAAATTGATGAATTTGCCGAATAAAGTTTTGGTGGATTGTACCGCCAGCGAGCAGGTAGCGAAAAAGTATCTTGAAATGGCGGAGGCCGGATTCCATATTGTGACGCCGAATAAGAAATTTAATGTCCGGCCGATGAAAGAATATAAAAAATTGCGCGAGGTTTTGGCGGAGAACGGCGAAAAGTTTTTGTATGAGACCAATGTTGGCGCCGGCCTGCCGGTCATTTCCACCATCCGCGATCTGATTGCTAGCGGGGACAAAATAACAAAAATCGAAGGTATTTTTTCCGGAACTTTGAGTTTTATTTTCAATTTGTTTGATGACAGCCGGTTGTTCAGCGAAGTTGTAGCTGAAGCAAAAGAACTTGGTTATACTGAGCCTGATCCGCGGGAGGATTTGAATGGCAATGATGTTGGCCGGAAACTTTTGGTGTTGGCGCGGGAAATAGGTTTAGAAATGGAAATGAAAGATGTAAAAATAGAGAATCTCGTTCCTAAGGTGCTACGCCATGGCGTAGCACTGGAGGGATTTTTAAAGGCACTCCCGAAATATGACGGATACTTCAGAAAATTAGCAGAAAAAGCAAGGGCAAAAAACAAAGTTTTGCGTTATGTGGCGAAATTAAAACACGGGCGTGCATCAGCATCATTGCAGATGGTAAGTTCGGATAATCCGCTTGCGTTTACGCGTGGAGCGGATAATATTTTTGCGTTTTATACGAGGAGATATAACAAGAGGCCATTGGTCGTTCAGGGCCCGGGTGCTGGCAGGGAAGTAACTGCTGGCGGAGTATTGGCGGATATTTTGAAAATATGAAAAGTAAGTTAAAAGTTGGTATTTTGGGGGCCACGGGAATGGTCGGGCAGAGGTTTATTTCACTTTTAGA
>CAYHXS010000035.1:0-4853 GCA_964360665.1 uncultured Candidatus Saccharibacteria bacterium
GCGATTTTGAAAAGATGTGATAAGATTTTGGAAATACCAATGCGCGGGGCAATGGTTCGGCAGGTTCACCATCCGCGGCATGTCGGCCGTGGAAAAGAATCCCTTAATGTCGCGGTGGCATTTGGTATAATAATATTTAATTTGATATATAAAAATGAATAAATTATTTGCGGGAATTGGGCTTTTTATAGCGGTATTGGTTTTGGGCGGATTGTATAATTTTTTGGTTTCCGGAAAACAGGAAGGGGATTTAAGAAATTTGTCGGTTGGAAATAATGTTTTCAAAGTGGAAATTGCCGATACGCCGGTAAAACAGGCGCATGGCCTGTCCGGCCGTTCTAGATTGGCCAAAGACCGGGGGATGCTTTTTATATTTAAGGGATTGAAAAAACGCGGTTTTTGGATGGCGGGAATGAAATTTCCTTTGGATATCATCTGGATAAGTAACGGGAAAATAACCGGGATTTCCGAAAATTTGCCTCCTGCCAGTAGCATGATAGGCGCTCCGGCATATTATTCTCCGGAGCCGGCGGACAGGGTATTGGAAATCAACGCCGGATTGGCCGGCAGATTGGGGCTTAAAATAGGCGACTTTGCCGTGTTAGAATAAAGGGTGTGAATCAAAAAAGAATTTTCGGCCTTCAATCTAATGTATTTTTCCTTGGTTTAGTAAGCTTATTTAACGATTTTTCTTCGGAAATGATTTATTCGGTAATGCCGGCTTTTTTAACTGTGGTTCTTGGCGCTCCACCGGTGTTTGTCGGATTTATAGAGGGATTTGCCGATGCTTTGGCGAGCGTTTTGAAAATTTATTTCGGCTGGCTTTCCGATAAAATCGGCAAAAGGAAAATTTTATCCGTTATCGGATACAGCTTATCCGTTTCCACAAGATGGTTTTTGACTTTAGTGGGAAATTTTTGGCAGGTATTTTTATTACGCGCCGTAGATAGAATCGGCAAAGGGCTTCGCGATTCTCCGCGTGACGCGCTTATTTCCGAATCCGTGGAACCGCGGGAATTGGGAAAATCTTTCGGTTATCACCGGGCGATGGATGCCATTGGCACCACTCTGGGCCCTCTTTCGGCGGTATTGATTTTGCCGTTTATAATGAATGACTACCGTGTTTTATTTAAGATTGGTTTTGTAGTTGGATTTTTGTCTCTTTTCAGTTTCATATTCGTGAAAGACGTTAAAGTTAATCGTAAAGAATCCGCCGTCACCCAACCGGCTTTCAGTTTTTCTTTGCGGGAATACAGCGGGGCGTTCAAGGAATATATTTTGGCGGTATTTATTTTTGGCATGGGCTTGATGCCGGTAACGCTTTTGCTTCTGAAAGCCCAGGAGTTTGATTTGGGCATTTACGGAATACCTTTGATGTATTTTGTTTACAGCCTTTCTTTTATTGTTTTCGCGATTCCCGCCGGAAAGCTTTCTGACTTGATTGGCGAAAAAAAAGTTATTGCCGGAGGATTTTTGGCGGCAATCGCGGCTTATCTGGAATTGGCTTTTTTCGGCGGCGTTCCCAGTTTGATTTTGGGATTTGTAATGTTCGGCTTGTATTCGGCAATGACTGACGGCGTGGAACGGGCTTTGGCGTCCAAGCTGGTTCCTGCTAGCAAAATTGCTTCCGGCCAGGGATTTTTGAACGCCGCAATTGGTTTTTCCTCGCTTCTCGCCGGCGTTATTGGCGGAGGAATCTGGACAAAAGCCGGTTCCAATCAGGCTTTATTTTATGGAGCAATAATGATGGCTTTAGGTTTGGCGCTGTTTATTCATTTAAATCGGCATAAAAAAGTTATGTTATAATTTAGTGGTATAATTAAATTTATAAATTTATGAAAGCACGCATCGCAATTAACGGGTTCGGCAGGATTGGCCGGTTGTTTTTCCGCCAGTCCTTGGAAAATAAAAATTTGGAAATTGTCGCGATTAATGATCTGGGCGATATTGAAAACCTCGCTTATCTGCTGAAGTACGACAGCGTTTACCGGCAGTTTCCGGAAGACGTGAAAGTGCGCGGCGGGCAATTGGTTGTTGGCGACAGAAAAATAAAAGTTTTACAGGAAAAAGACCCCGCCAGATTGCCGTGGAGGGATTTGAAAATTGATATTGCCGTGGAATCAACCGGCATGTTTGAATCATTTGAAAAAGCTTCGGTGCATCTGTCTGCCGGAGCGAAAAGGGTAGTGATTACCGCGCCGGCAAAAGACGCGGAACGCGATGATGCCAAAACTGTTTTGCTCGGCGTTAACGAAGAAAAATTCAAAACCTGCAAGATTACTTCCAACGGTTCCTGCACCACCAATGCTGTCCATCCGGTGATTGCCATTCTTTTGGAAGACCCGGGAATTAAAAAAGCGTTTTTGGCCACGACTCATGGTTATACTGCTACTCAAAATTTGGTGGACGGACCGACCAGGGGAACTGATTATCGCCGCGGCCGCGCCGCCGCCATCAATATTTCCCCGTCTTTTACCGGCGCCGCGATTTCCGTGACCCGCGCTTTGCCGGAACTTGAAGGAAAGTTTGACGGTCTTGCTTACCGGGTTCCGATTGCCGCCGGTTCGCTGGCTGATATTACTTTCGTGTCCAAGCGCAAAACTTCGGTTGAAGAAATAAACGAAATTTTAAAAAATGCCGCCGCTTCTCCGCGCTGGAAAGGTATTTTCGGAGTTACTGAAGACCAGTTGGTTTCTTCTGACATTGTCGGCAATCCGCATGGTTCAATCGCGGATTTGGCTTATACCAAAGTTGTTGACGGTGATTTTGTGAAAGTTTTGGCCTGGTACGACAATGAATGGGGTTACGTGGCAATGCTTGTCGGACATGTCCTCAAGGTGGCAAAAAATTTGTAATTTATGCTCATTTATTTTGGAGCTGACCATCGTGGATTTCAACTGAAAGAATCCCTTAAAAATTATTTCAAGGAAAGCGGCTATGAAACTGTGGATGTCGGCAATACTGAATCTGTGGTAACTGACGATTATCCGGATTTCGCCGCTTTAGCGGCGCGGAAAGTGAGTTTGGATTCGGCAAATTCCCGCGCTATTTTGGCCTGTGGTTCCGGAGTCGGGGTGGATGTGGTGGCGAATAAATTTCCACATGTTCGTTCGGTTCTGGCGTTTAGCCCGGACCAGGCAGTGGCGTCAAAAAATGATGATGACACTAACGTGCTTTGTTTTGCCGCCGATTATATTACTGAAGAAGAGGCGAGAAAAATAGCGTCTGCCTGGCTCACTGCCCCTTTTTCTGGAGAAGAGCGGTTCAAACGGCGCCTCAGGAAAATTGAGGATATAGAAAATAGAAGGTCATTATAATAATGGTTATTCCGGCAATCAACGAAGCTGATTTTGAATCAGTTAATAAACAGATAGGAGAAGTAAAATCCTTCAATTCCGACACCGCCGCTGGCGAGGCAAGTTGGGTTCATATTGATGTGGCAGACGGGAAATTCACAAAAAATAAACTTTGGAATAATCCGGGAGATTTGTTAAATGTCCCTGGCCGGGCAGGCAAAAGTGAAATATCAAATGTCAATATTGAGGTTCATCTGATGGTTGAAAACGTTGATGATGCGATCGCGGATTGGCTTGAGTCGGGAGTAAAAAGGCTGATTGTCCATGTGGAATCGGTCAAAGACGCGAAGAAAATAAAAAAACAATGCGAAAACGCTTCCGTGGAATTATTTTTTGCTTCCAATCCGGAAACGTCTGCCGGCAATTTATTGGCTTATAAAGACTTGGCTGACGGGTTTTTGGTTTTAGCCGTGGCTCCGGGGATTTCCGGGCAGGAATTTCAGGACGGGCAATTGGAAAAAATAACGGTTTTGCGGCAAAAAATGCCGGATGTTAAAATTGAAGTAGACGGCGGAGTGAATCTGAAAACCGCTTCAAGGATAAAAGCCGCCGGCGCCGACATACTGGTTTCCGCTTCCTATATATGGAAGAGCATTAATCCGCGGGAAGCGTATGAAAAATTAAGTTCAATATGAAAGAGCTTCACGATAAAAAATTGCAGCTATTGGAGGAAATGGCAGTCCGTATCAGGGAGGATGTCATTAAGATGCTGGTGGAAGCCGGATCCGGCCATTCAGCCGGCCCGCTGGGAATGGCGGATATTTTTACCGCGCTTTATTTTCATATTTTGAATCATGACCCCAAAAATCCCGGCTGGCCGGACCGCGACCGCGTGGTTCTGTCTAATGGCCATATCTGCCCGGTGCTTTACGCGACCCTTGCCCACGCCGGCTATTTTCCGTTGGAAGAATTAATGACTTTAAGGAAACTTAATTCGCGATTGCAGGGCCATCCGCACCGTAATTCTTTGCCCGGGATTGAAACTACGTCCGGGCCGCTTGGTTCCGGATTGTCGCAGGCAATTGGCATGGCGTTGGCTGCCCGTTTGGATAAGAAAAAAAATCGGGTTTATTGTTTGGCTTCTGACGGCGAGCATCAGGAGGGAAATTATTGGGAAGCAGTAATGTTTGCTGGAAAGCAAAAATCAAAGCTGAATAATTTAACCGCGATTATTGATAGGAATAATATCCAGATTGACGGGTTTACCGAAGACGTGATGCCGCTGGAGCCGTTACGGGATAAATATGAATCATTCGGCTGGCATGTAATTGACGTTAATGGGCATGATATTTTGGAATTTGTGGCGGCGGCAAATGAAGCCGGGGCTATTTATGAAAAACCGACTGTGATTATTGCCCATACGATTCCCGGCAAAGGAGTCAGTTTTATGGAAAACCGGTTTGAATGGCACGGAAAACCGCCGAATATGGAGGAGGCGAAAAAAGCTCTTGCGGAGCTCCGGACTTTGGAAGGGCAGATTAAGTCGGAACACGAGTA
>CAYHXS010000035.1:4953-6453 GCA_964360665.1 uncultured Candidatus Saccharibacteria bacterium
TTTGTTGTATAGTATAATAGAAAGATTAATAAAAATCGGTCGAGAAAATTAATAATTTGCCAAATAAAATTATGATGAACGGACATTGGGGTTGCTGGGTGAAAATGGTGCTCGGAAAAGTGCTTTGGGTGGCGTCAGTGCTTTCTTTGTTGCTGGCTTGGGTGGCGGTATACAGGCGGGGATTGGTTTTTAATTTGGAACCATTAGCCTGGTATTGGAACGCTTTGATATTGGGCGTGCTGGCGGTAGGCGCTAAAGTTGAGGGTTCTTGCTATGACGTTTGTTCCTCGGAAGAGAAACAATAGAATTTACCTCGTATAAAAATTCTCGAGAATTTTCATTCCCGGCCACATTTTAATAAAAATCGTGGCTGGGCAGAAAATTTTTGAAATTAGAACCTATTTCAATAATAATTTTCAAATGTCTTCCAAAAATACAAAATTAAGCTTAAAAGTTTTTGATAAGGATATTGAACAGCGGCCGACTCGCGACGGTTACGGCGAGGGCTTAGTGATAGCCGGAGAAGAAAATCCCAATGTGGTGGTTCTTTGCGCCGACCTTACGGAGTCAACCCGGTCGGAGGCGTTTGCCAAAAAATTTCCCGACCGTTTTTTTGAGGTTGGTGTTGCCGAACAAAATTTGGCCACTATCGCTTCCGGTCTGGGTGTCAGCGGGAAAATCCCTTTTATTTCTTCATACGCCACTTTTTCTCCCGGCCGTAATTGGGAACAGATTAGAACAACTGTTTCTTACAATGATTCCAACGTAAAAGTCGCAGGGGCGCACGCGGGGATTTCCGTGGGGCCGGACGGCGCCACGCATCAGGCGATTGAAGACATTGCCACTATGCGGGTTATGGCGAATATGAAAGTGATCGTCCCTTGCGACGCTATTGAGGCGAGAAAAGCCACTGTGGCCGCCGCCAAAGTCTGGGGTCCGGTTTATCTGCGTTTTGGCAGGGAGAAAATGCCCGTGTTTACCACGGAAGCCACGCCGTTTAAAATCGGCAAAGCGGAAATTTTTTGGAAATCCAAAAAACCGGAAGTTTCTTTGATTGGATGCGGAACAATGGTGCATTACGCGCTTTTGGCCGCCAAAGAATTGGAAGAAGAAGGAATTGGGACAATAGTAATCAACAATCATACGATTAAGCCGCTGGACGAAAAAACGCTTTTGGCGGCGCTGGAAGAGTGCGGGGCGGCAGTTACGGTTGAAGAGCACCAGGTTTTGGGCGGACTTGGAGGGGCTATCGCGGAGCTTGCCGCAAAAAATAATCCGGTGCCACTGGAATTTGTCGGTATGCAGAATGTTTTCGGGGAATCCGGCCCGCCAAAGGATTTGATAGAAAAATACGGAATGGGAACAAAAGACATCAAAGCGGCAGTTAGGAAAGTTTTAAAAAGGAAGAAATAGAGCTTCGCTCCGCTCGCATTTCTGACGGCACCGGCGGCCTAATAAATGCCAACCCCAAAAAACTCTGTTCGGCTGACCGCCTCCATC
>CAYHXS010000036.1:0-6060 GCA_964360665.1 uncultured Candidatus Saccharibacteria bacterium
GGCAAAATGCGTTCGGACTAATTCAAGAATACTGCACCGAAATAAAACCGAAACAAATCCGGCAGTTCATCGTTTCCACTAGTAATGAATAAAAAAGTCGGCAAGACTTTTTTTGGCACTTTGGCTCGATATGGAATAGAAATGGATGGCGGAAGCGCAAACTAGATATCAAAGGACCGCGCTATGCGCGGTCTGTACAATAAAAGGTCGAAGTAATTAACAGCTTTTTTAAATTATGGTCAATAAAAAAGGCGAAAGATTTAATGCGCCGGAGTCGCATATTCATTTTCTTGCCCGAGCGTTTTTATTGGATGGAAAGGGAAGAATTGTATTGTGCCACACAAAAGGGAACGATTGTTTTTTTCTTCCTGGAGGGCATATTGAAGACGGCGAATCGGCGCGCGGAACTCTTTTGCGCGAACTTAATGAAGAACTTGGAGTAAATAAGTATAAAGTGGGCGAATTGATCGGTATCTGCGAGCACGTGTTTCCAAATGGCAATAACGAAATGAAACACGAAGTTAATATGGTCTTTGAAGCTAAGGCGCCGAAAAATTTCAGAGCAGAGTCTATCGAGGATCACATTGAATTTGTTAGTATTAAAATAGAAGAGATGAGAAAATATAATATTTTGCCTAAACAGCTCAAAAAGGGTTTGTTGGAATGGCAAAAAAACAAGGAGTTGTTTTTCAAAGAAATTTAAGTCGATCCAAATTAACTTAATTATTAATGGAAAAAATAAAAATAGAGGATAAAAAAAGAAAGCTATCTTTTATGGATTTTCTAACCACGCTTAAGTGGTTATTTAGGTTTAATTTTAAACTTTCTCCTTGGGCGACATTAACCCAGATTCTCCTTAGGATAATTTTGGATATCAGTCCATTGTTAAATGCGCTTATTTTTGCGAAATTATTGGATAAAATTATTCAAATAATAAATTCGTCAAATTCCAATATAAATGAGATTGTCCCATTACTAGTTTTATTGTTCATATTCAACTTGCTGATTTCTGCTTTAAATTCTTTATACGGGTATGTTTCTTCTGTTGTTCAAATAAATTTAAGTAACAGATCACATATGATATTGGCTGAACATATCAATTCTCTAGGAATACAGACACTAGAAAACCCAGAAATTGTTAATAAGATTGAAAGATCAAGAAATTTAATTGGCAGTTTTAATAATGATTTAGAGAGAATGACAGCATTCATAAGTAAAATCATTGTTTTACTGTCCACGTCGATCATTGTTATTAAAATAATGCCCATTATCGCCCTAATAATTTGTGTGGCTATAATTCCTGAATTGATTTCAAATAGAATTCATATGAAAAGAGATTGGGAAATATGGCGAAAAGCAACTGAAGGTCGAAGAAAAGCCAATTCTTCTGTTTCAACACTGACAGAAACGGTACCCTTGCAGGAGATAACTATAACTTCCGCATTTAAAATGCTAAGCGAAGTTTTTAATAATTTTATGAGGAAGTACATAAAAGACCAAGTGGATAATACAAAAAGTTGGCAAACCTGGGGATTTTTTTTAGGATCAATTACCGATATTGCTGCTATCTTTGGATATTTTTCAATACTAAAAAATCTATTTTATAAATTAATTTCTATTGGAGATGTAACATTTCAAATGAAAACTCTTGATATGTTTGTAAATAATATAACAACAGTAAGCAATGTGTTTAGTAACCTCTATGAAAGGGCGATTAAGATAAATGAGGTTAAAATTGTTTTTGAAATGAGCCCAATAATACAAGACGGCAACGTTAAATTACCAGAGTTTGAAATAACGCCAAGTATTAAGCTCGAAAATATCAGTTTTAAGTATCCTGGAGCAGATAGATTTGTAATTAAAAATTTAAATTTAGATATTAAATCTGGAGAAAAAATTGCCATTGTCGGAGAAAATGGCGCTGGTAAAACAACTTTAGTTAAACTTTTAGTCAGATTTTATAAAGTCAATGAAGGCGTAGTTCTTATAAACAATGATAATATTAATGATATAAAAATAGAGAGCTGGTATAAGAATTTAGGAGTTCTATTTCAAGAATATAATAAATACCCATATTTATCTTTAAAAGAAAACATTTATCTCGGACAATCAAATAAATCATTGAATATGTCCAAAATTGAAGTAGCGGCACGTCAGGCGAACGTGGATTCTTTTGTTGGTGATTATAAAGATGGTTATGATCAGATTCTGAGTGAAGGATTTAAAGGCGGAACCCGTCCCAGCACCGGACAGTGGCAGAAAATAGCCATTGCCAGATTCTTTTACCGCAATTCTCCCGTGGTTGTATTTGACGAGCCAACTGCTTCCATAGACGCCGTTTCCGAAGCTGAAATATTCGGAAAGATCTATGATTTCTTTACCGGTAAAACGGTTATAATCATTTCACATAGATTTTCTACGGTTAGAAATGCTGACAAGATCTATGTTTTGGATAAAGGCGAGTTTGTGGAAAGTGGAAGCCATGACGAGCTTATGAAGCTGAAAGGGAAGTATTATAAAGCATTCAATATTCAGGCGAAGGGGTATAAATAACAAAAAAATCCCCCCTCGCTTTTGTAGCGCGAAGAGGGATTGTAATTTACAGTTTTTCCCAGAATTCATCAGGAAGATTGGAGCATTGTTCCATGCCCAAGCTGATATCGCCCGGATAGGAGATTGTAGAATTTGTACCTTTGAAGCCAAGGAGATGCATGGTCGGAATAGGATTTGGCGGAGTAAGGAGGACGATCTGGTGAGAAGAGAAAATGTCTTCAATGTCTGAGTTTGCGGTTACTGCTTCAACCGCGCTGTCCACAATATGCTTTATTTTTCTCCGGAACTTCTTATGAAGAGGATTTACATCATCGAATCGTCCTGACGGATTATTTTCAATAATGTCATATCCGCGCGAGCGAGCATATTTAATGTGTTCTTCGTTGCGCCGCGTCGCAAGGTCATGAAATCCGGAAATGAACTGAAGAAGAAAGGACATTTCCCCGTAATTTTTTTGAGTTCCGCCGAACTGGTCGTTCATTAGGATAAAAATTGTATCACACCTGGCTTTGATGGCTTCATTAAGCGAAAAGCCCATTGCATCGCAATACCAATCTCCATCTATTAGCACCGATGGCAGAAAACCGTAGAATCCGGTTGCCGCCTGAAGGATTTTCTTGATGCGATCAGGATTTTCTTTGGTCGGCGCGTCATGATTTGAAAAGGCGACAAGTTTCTTTTTATTTCGGTTATTAGCGATGATGTGGTATTTTATCGGCGATTCGACAATTGCGCGGCAATCAATATTTTTGATTATCAGATTAAAGATATTTTGTTCGTTGAAAATAGACGGTCGGAATAGCGGGACGTTTTTTGAAATATCCCATTTATTGAAAATACTTGATGGGCCAAGTTCCTGGATTTTCAGCCATAATTTCTCCAACTCTTCAATGTTCCATCCATTGGACATAAGTTTTGCCGAAGTAAGCGCGCCAACTGATACGCCCTGTACATAATCCGGTTTTATCCCTTTGGCGGCTAACGCCTTAATAAATCCTATACTGTAACAGCCGGCTAATCCGCCGCCGCTAAAAACAAATCCCACCTTTCCGAGGCTTCGCATATTATTGCCTCCTGATTTCGCGTGTCAAAGAATCTATCAGTAAAATACCGCCTTTATCATGAAAGGGCAAGTAAAAAAAACTCCGCCATCCGGCGGAATTTTATCTTTTATTAGTTAAAACTAACTTTAAGTTTTTTAGTTTTTTTCCGGTTAACTTTCGGCATCAGGATGGTCAGCACGCCGTTTTTCAGCGAGGCAACGGATTCTTCCGGATTGATTTCCTGCGGCAGGATTACGGAGCGGGAAAATTTTCCCCAATAGCATTCCTGGTAGAAATAATTTTCATCCGCCACCTTTTTTTCTTTTTCCCTTTTGCCGCGGATAGTCACGGATTCCGGAGTAATATCAATATCCAAATTTTCCGGTTCCACGCCGGCAATAGTGGATTCTACGATAATCTCATCCGGCGTCTGGTAAACGTCAATCGTCAGCTGGCCTTCTCCTTCTTCCATCAGTTCGGATATATCGTCTTTTTTCGCGGACATTTTAGGTTTAGTCGGCAGTGATGACGCTTTGGCCAGCTCCACTTGCGGTTCCAAACTGACCGCCCCATTTTCTTCTTGGGTTATTTCTTCAAAAAACTTTTCAACTTCGTTTTCCATGTTTTTTTTGATTAAATTTTTATGTGTTTCAGTTTCTCAAAATCGTAAAGAATAAAAGTCGCGGAAATAGTCAGGAAAATAGTCGGAATCACTATTGGTTCATATCTAAGTATAAGATAATTAAAAACCGCGTGCAATGCAATAGCAAGGGCAAAACCTGTTAATAGTTTTTTCCAATTATTTTCCAGGAGCGACATTGCCCAATAATAGCCAAGAAGCCCGGAACTGAGCGTATGGAGAAGCGTGGCGCCGAGAAAACG
Organism: uncultured Candidatus Saccharibacteria bacterium; assembly: GCA_964360665.1. Classification (GTDB taxonomy): domain Bacteria; phylum Patescibacteriota; class Minisyncoccia; order UBA6257; family 02-FULL-45-10c; genus REEB48. The sequence goes on from CAYHXS010000036.1 coordinate 4,479, forward strand.
GAGGGTTACTGTTTCAAAAGCGAATTCGCTGGCTTTTACGGCGGCGGCGATATTTTCCACGGTGGCAAAACCGAGGGCGGCGACAATAAGGTAAATCATGGCGTCCACTGGTTCGTCAAAATCTTTTTTGTGTTCGCCGATAACCAGGCGCGCGGCCCCGAATTTAAAAACTTCTTCCACGGTTGCCAATAAAATGAAAGAAAGGAAGCTGTAGGGGGCAATGCCGTTGGATTTTCCCATGTCCGCGACTACCACCTGGACGCCCAAAACGATAAAGGTCGCGATGGCGCCCGCCAAAAAAGTTTCAAAAATAAGTTTTTTCGGTTCCGGGTGCGGGTCCTCTTTCAGATAAAAAACCAGCCAGGCGAACGAAGGCAATAAACCGAGAAGAAGCGGCAGAATGCTCATAATTTTATTCTACCATTCTTCAATCATCAGTAGTCCGCGATCTTTACCTGGAAGCATCTGATAAATCTGCTCGGTAATAAACGGCATGAACGGATGAAGCATCTTCATTGATTCTGAAAGAATTTTCATAAGTGTTTCCTGTGCCGCGGCGGCATCGGACGGATTTTCAGATTTTAATCTCGGCTTGGATTCTTCTATAACTTTATCCGCGAATGTGTGCCAGAAATAATGATAGATAGTTTCTGCGGCGTGATTATAATCGTGCTTGTCCAGATAGCCGGTAACCTTTTTCTTGATGGCTTTCAGGTTTTTAAGGTTCTTTTTATCGGCGGCGGTGAATTTCGGTTTTGCGTTTAATTCGCGGTAATTCATTAATACAAATCGCGACGCATTCCAGATTTTATTGGCAAAATTTCGGTATCCCCGTATTTTGTCTTCTGATATAATTGGGTCGTTGCCGGCAGTAGTGCCTATGATTAACGCCATTCGTACCGCATCGGTTCCGTAGATTTCCGCAATTTCCAGCGGATTAATAACATTGCCCTTGGATTTGGACATTTTTTGCCGTTCTTTGTCGCGGACAAGACCGTGAAGGTAGACTGTTTTGAAAGGAATTTCGCCGGTACGATAAATGCCGAACATCATCATTCTCGCGACCCAGAAAAATAAAATGTCCCAGCCGGTTTCCATAACATCGGTTGGATAGTATTTTTCAAAATCGTCGGGCTTAGTTGTCATCAGGGTTGCGAATGGCCATTGTCCGGAAGAAAACCAGGTGTCAAAAACATCGGTTTCTTGCACAAATTTTGCATCACAAAATTCACATTTTGGTTCAGCCGTGGAAATTATGATTTCTTTACATTTAATAATTTCGTCTTCGCGGCCGGCTTTTGGCACGCATTTTGGTTCGTGGTACCAAACAGGAATTTGGATGCCCCAAACAATTTGGCGCGAAATGTTCCAGTCATGAATGTTTTTCATCCAGTGCATGAATATTTTTTCAAATCTAGCCGGAATGAATTTTATTTTTTTGCCTGACCGGCCAGGGGATTTTACCGCCGCTACCGCCAGATCCCGCAGGGATTTTCCGCCGCTTATCGTTTTGTCAGTCATTTTTATAAACCATTGCATCATTACTCTCGGTTCAATAGTTGTTCCGCATTTATAACAGACA
>CAYHXS010000037.1:0-5822 GCA_964360665.1 uncultured Candidatus Saccharibacteria bacterium
ATATCCACCCCTTTTTCCGGAAAAATATTAGCATGGAAACAGTAAATATGAGCACTGAGAAAAAGACAACGGAAAAAACCAGCAGATTTTCTCCGAGATATTTCTGGAAGATGTTCACGTTAAACATAGAAGTAAAAAGCACCATCGGGAAGGTGAGGAAAGCCAGGACTGTGAACCGTTTCATTACGGCATTGGTTTTGGCGTTAAGCAGCTGGGAATTGGTCTGTTCCAGCGAGTTGACTGTTTCTTTGAAGTTTTCCAGCAGCTGCATGATTTTCAAATGGTCGCCGGATAAATCGGAAAAATAAATTCTCATTGTTTCCCCCCAGAATTTCGCCCCGACTTCCTTCATAGATTCCAGAATGATTTCCTGCGGTTTGCTGATAATGTTGTAATCCAGTATGTCCCTTTTAAGATAGGAAATCTTTTCAAGCAGCTGCCCTTCCTGCCCCTGGAAAAGTTCTTTGGTGAGCTGGCTGACGCTTTCTTCAATGTGGCGGAGCTGGCGCTGGGAGAAAAACAGTATTTCTTCAATTATATAGTAGGCCAGCCGGCCAGTATTTTCGCCGAGGGCGCGGTCTTTGAAATTGGGGTCGTTATTAAGGTGTCGCCAGAAATTATTCAGCGGTTCCAGGTCTTCGTAATGGACCGTGATTATTTTGTCCTTGGTAATCAGAAAATCTATTTCGCCCTTGCGCGAGCTTTTGACGTTGCGGTCGTAGATAGGCAGGTGATAGGTCATGAACAAATATCTTTCATAAGGTTCAACGCGGGAGCGGGCGGAAGTGTGCAGCAGTTCGTCTAAAATAATCGGATGAAAGCGGTGTTGTTTACGGATGAATTCAATGTCTTTTTTGGTCGGATTGATAATGTCAATCCAGGTAAGTTTGTGCTTTATGATCTTCATATTTTTATTATAGCATTTTGATTGGACTGGCACTCTTGACATTGGAGTGCTAACTTAATTATAATTTTAAATGTTAAATAAATTATGAGCGCAATGAATTTACGTTCAAAAACTATTCTTGAAGCCGCCATAAAGGAATATATAAAAAGCGGCCAGCCAGTCAGTTCTAAAGAGCTGGCGGATAAATACGATTTCGGCGTGAAATGGGCGAGCGTTCGCGGCGAATTGGGAAAGCTTACCAAAGACGGTTTTTTGGCACAACTCCATACTTCCGGCGGCCGGGTGCCGACTGATAAGGGTTACCAATTTTTCGTGGCGCAAACTTTGGACGACATGGCGGATTCCAAAAAGATTTTAAGCCAGCGCCGCCACGGTGAACTGGCCGACGATTTGCAGAAAGGAAATCTTCGGGATTTCGTGGAAGAATTCGCCGAGGAAACCAAGCTTTTGGGAGTCGGTCAGAAAGAAAAAGGCCGGGAAGTTTATAAAAGTGGCCTGGATGAACTTTTTGAACAACTGAATCTGGGGAATAAAAAAGAATTTCATGAAATCATAAGAGATTTTGAAATGCTGGATAAGCGGCTGGAAGCGATGCGTAGCAGACTTTTCCATACTTTAGGCGCGCGGGTATTTATCGGCAAGAAAAGTCCGATTACCAAAAGCGATAATCTGTCCGTAATTATGGATACTTATGACGTCGGAGGCCAGAAAGTTTTAATCGCAATTATCGGCCCGAAGCGGATGGATTATGATAAAAGTTTAAAATTATTTAAATCGCTTCATAAAAAAGAATTGGTGAATAGAGAATAACAAATTAAGAATGTCCACTCCTATTTATAGGAGCGGGCATTGAAATTATGGAAGAACAAAAAAAGGATGAAAAATTAAAAAATATAGAGGTTGCTCCATTAGAGGAAGACATATTGGAAAAGCCGAAGGTCCCGAGTATTCCCGAGGGGCCGAAGGTCCCGAGTATTTCCGAGGGACTGAAACAGGAACGGGATGAATATCTGAACGGCTGGAAGCGCGCAAAAGCGGATCTGATAAATTATCAGAAAGATGAAGCCAGGCGGTTTGAAGAAATGATTAATTACAGCCGGGAAATGGTGATTGGTGATTTAATTCCGGTTCTGGACAGCATGGAATTTGCCTTGAAAAGCGAACCTCAAAATGACGGTTTGCAAAGGATAAAAATTCAGCTGGAAGATACGTTAAAAAAATGCGGTTTGGAAAAAATTAAAGTTTCTCCGGGTGATTCATTTGATACGAATATGCATGAGTCAGTTGGAGAAATGTCCATCGAAGATGGATCCCGATTAGAGGGAGTACATATAGAATCAGGAAAAACCCATTCAATAAATTCAGGGCAAGTAGCGGCTGAAGTAAGTTCCGGATATAAATTAAAAAACAAGGTCATTCGGCCGGCGAGAGTGAAGTTGGCGAAGTAGGGAGTAGGAAATTATGAATAAATAATTAAGAAAATTAACAATTAATAATTAAAAATAATAAAAATACATGGCAAAAATTTTAGGAATAGATTTGGGAACAACTAATTCAGCGATAGCGATTATGGAAGCGAGCGGTCCGCGCGTTTTGGAAAACGCCGAAGGCAACCGCACTACGCCATCTATTGCCGCGGTCAGCAAATCCAAAGAACGTTTGGTTGGTTTATTGGCGAAGAGGCAGACAGTAACGAATCCGCAGAACACTATTTATTCAGTTAAACGGTTTATCGGTCGGAAATTTAGCGATAAGGAAGTCCAGCAGGATAAAAAAGTCCTTCCGTATGAAATACGGGAAGGCGCGAATAACAGCGTGGAAGTGAAAATGGGTGAAGAATGGCTGAAGCCGGAGCAGGTTTCCGCGATGGTGCTTGGGAAATTGAAAGCTGATGCCGAAGCCCAGCTTGGAGAAAAAATTGAGGAAGCGGTTATTACCGTGCCGGCTTATTTTGACGATTCCCAGCGGCAGGCGACTAAAAACGCCGGAGAAATTGCCGGCTTGAAAGTAAAAAGGATTTTGAACGAACCGACTGCGGCCGCGCTGGCTTATGGTCTGGATAAAAAGAAAAATGAGCAGATTGTTGTTTATGATTTTGGCGGCGGAACTTTTGACGTTTCGGTTCTGGAAGTCGGCGACGACATTGTGGAAGTGAAAGCTACCGGAGGTGATACCCATTTGGGCGGTGATGATTTTGACAAAAAAATCGTTGAATATCTGATTGCGGAATATAAAAAACAGGAGGGCCTGGATATTTCCAAAGACCCGTTGGCGCTTCAGCGTTTGAAGGAAGCCGCGGAAAAAGCCAAGCATGAGCTTTCCAGCGCCACGGAAGCGGAAATCAATCTTCCATATATAAGTTCTGACGCGTCCGGACCAAAGCATTTTACAATGAAGCTTACCCGCGCGAAATTGGAAAACTTGGTTCAGGAATTTATTGATAAATCCATTGACCTTGTGCTTAAAACCGTGAAAGACGCGAAATTTGAAATGAAAGACATTGATGAAGTGATTTTGGTCGGCGGACAAACCAGGATGCCGGCAATGGTAGAGGCGGTGAAAAAAGCTTTTGGCAAAGAACCGCACAAAGGCGTGAATCCTGACGAGGTGGTGGCGGTGGGAGCCGCTATCCAGGCGGGAATCATGCAGGGCGACGTAAAAGACATTTTGCTTTTGGACGTTACTCCGCTTTCGCTGGGCATTGAAACTTTGGGTGGAGTATTTACCCGTTTGATTGAAAAAAATACCACGATTCCGACTGCGAAGACCCAAATTTTTTCCACGGCGGCGGATAGCCAGACTTCGGTGGAAATCCACGTGCTTCAGGGAGAAAGGGAAATGGCCGTGGATAATAAAACTATGGCGAAATTTATTCTGGACGGCATTCCGCCATCTCCCCGCGGCATTCCGCAGGTGGAAGTTACTTTTGACATTGATGCCAACGGGATTTTAAGCGTTTCCGCGAAAGACAAGGCCAGCGGCAAAGTTCAGTCGGTCCGTATTGAAGCCAGCACCAGTTTATCCAAAGAAGAAGTGGAGCGTTTGAAAAACGAAGCGAAAATGCATGAGACAGAAGATAAAAAGAAAAGAGAACTGGTGGAGCTCAAAAATACCGCCGAAAGCACTATCTATATGGCGGAAAAAGCTTTGAAGGATATACCAGCTGAGAAAGTGGCAGGCGTCGGGGATGTCATTAAATCTGTTCAGGAAAAAATAGACGCATTAAAATCCGTAAAAGACAGCACTGATGCGGAAGCAATCAAAAAAGCCTTAAGCGAACTTTCCCAAGAACTTCAAAAAATCGGACAACATATGTACAAGGCTGGAAGTGCCGATGGCAACAGAGGTGCCGCAGGCCAAGGCCCGAAGGCCGAAGGTCCTGAACATAGTGAAAGATCACAAGAACCGCCAGCTGACGAATCTCCATCTGGAGAGGAAGAGAAGAAATAATTATAGATTTTTTAATTGGATATTTTTGCAGGATCATAAAAGAAATTGTTAAAAAACAATTAGATGTTATTGGATTATTAGTTGGTTTAATTTGGGGAACTTTTTATGCCATTTTTTTGTCGTTATCTTCTCTAATTCGCGCGAATGGTAGAATAAGATAAAAAGATGTGGTAAGCTATAAAGCATTATGAAAAAGATAGAAAAGATACTGGAGAAAACTTTAAAAGCGCTTGCGAATCGCCGGCGGCTGGGGATTCTTCAATATCTCAAAGAAAATAGGGAAGCATCGGTAACTGAAATCGCCGCTGCGATTCATTTGTCATTTAAGGCAACTTCAAAACACCTTGGTATTTTGGCGTCGCTTGATATCGTAGATCGAGATCAGCGGAGGTTGCAGATGTTTTATCGTTTATCGCAAGATCAATCCCGGGCTACAAAATCTATTCTTTATCTTCTCTAATTCGCGCGAATGGTAGAATAGTTTTTATAAAATATAATTTTATGCAAATACCCAGGCGCAAATCCGAAGAACTTAGGAGGAAAGTTGAAGGGCCGTTTCATATAACTGAAGAGGGTTTTGAGCACATGAAAGAAAAACTAGAACGTCTTAAACTTGCGTTGCCTGGCTATATTATTGAGACGCAACGGACGGCCGCATTTGGTGATCGGTCGGATAATGCTGAATATAAAGACGCGAAATCAAGATTAACCCGCACACACTTCCAAATTTTAAGGATTCAGGACCAAATTAAGCGGGCGGTGATAATTCCTTCGGGTCAGAATACTTCGGGTACAGTCCAGCTCGGTTCCGCTGTTGTATTACAAATAGGCGAGTTACGCAAAACATTTCAAATTCTTGGCGCGCATGAAACCAATCCAACTTTGGGACGCATTTCATTTCAGTCGCCGCTCGGCACCGCGCTTATGAATCACAAAAAAGGCGATACTGTCACAGTTCAGACCCCAATCGGCCCTCAAAAATATACTATTTTAGAAATTAAATAAGTCAGACCCTAAAAATTCTCTTTAATGATTACTTTATCTAAAACCGACTATATTCTTTTTCGGGAGTGTCCTAAGAACGTTTGGTATAAAATCCATAAGCCGGACATTTATTATAAAGAGGAGCTTTCTGATTTTGAAAAACATATTATTGAAACGGGTAATGAAGTGGAGCTGGTCGCCCGGCAGATTTTTTCTGACGGGATTTTGATTGAAGGGCGGGATAAAGCCGCGCAGGAACTGACGCAGGAACTTATTGCCCAAAACAAGTCGACCTTATTCCAGCCAGTTTTTTTAAAAGATAATTTTTTAGCCGCCGTTGATGTTTTGAAATTTAATAAGGAAACCGAAGGTCCCGAGTACTCCCGAGTGGCCGGCAGTTACGATATTTATGAAATTAAAGCTTCCAATGAAATTGATAAGAAGCGGCATTTTTATGATTTGGCGTTTCAGGTTAATTTGC
>CAYHXS010000038.1:0-5542 GCA_964360665.1 uncultured Candidatus Saccharibacteria bacterium
GCGCTTCGCGCGGCTGAATCAATCGGCAAAATTCCTGAAAGTTTAATACTGGTGCCCGGGAGAGGACTCGAACCTCCAAGCCTTGCGGCGCATGCACCTCAAGCATGTTCGTTTACCAGTTTCGACACCCGGGCAATTATATTACTTCTTGTTTACCCATTATGTCCAAAGCTTTCTTAATTTTCAAGCGCTTTCTTCTTAAACAAATAACATCTCTGGAATAATACATTTTAGGCAATAATTTCAAAGAATCCTTTTTTGCGTATTTAAGCTGATAACAACTTTTATTTCTTCCCTTAGTAAAATGACCCTTAATTTTTAAAAAAATGTAAATTCGTTTTTGCAGCCAATCTATATGCCTTCGGCTCGCGGAAATAAAAACTGTATAGAACATAAAACTTGACCGCCATCTCGAATCCCAATAAGAATAAAATGTTCCGTCACCATCAAAATGGCCGCGCAAAAAATCAAAAAAATATTTATCCGGCATATCTATATTTGCAAGAATCTTTGACTTATTAGAGTTCAGTCCGATATTAAGCAAAAATTTGTAAAAATTAATATCACCGAATTGAACGCGGAAACTTTTCTTCCCCAATCCCGACGTCTTAATCCCTATCTTATTTTTAAGATTCAAACATTTAATAAAATTTTTAATTTGTTCCAAATCTTTAGAAGTAAAATCAAAGTGCCTTCCGTCGGATGAGAGATTGCCATCTGTAGTTAAAAGCCCGATAGCATAAGCGAATTCTGGCGACCATTTAATTTTTACTTTATTCTTCGGTTTAGCCACGATATTATCCCCTATTTTTTAATTTATTACATTATACCTAAAAACGCCTCAAGTTAATAGCGTATGCCAATGTTATTGATAATAAAAACTGCCTTATTAAGGCAGTTTTTATTTCACTGAACCAACTTTCTGCCGCGTCTGTTTTCGCGACAAATTGCGGATATAATAAAGTTTGGAGCGAAAAACTTTTTTTGGTGAATTCACCACTTCCACTTTTTCAATCACGGGAGAATTTATCGGATAAACTTTTTCCACGCCAACGCCGGCAATCGTGGTACGAACCGTAAAAGTCGCCCCAGTTTCCCTGCCGTGCTTTCTCGCGATAACCATACCGGAAAACTGGGATAAGCGCTCCTTGTCACCCTCCTTCACCTTCTCAAAAACCCGGACGGTCGCCCCGGACTTTATTTTCGGCAATATAGATTCATGTATCATAGATGCTCTGTATGATAAAGAAAAAAAACCAATTTGGCAATAGGCGTTTATAAATGGTAATTTTAAATTAATGATTCCGGAAAAACCGAAAACAACAATGGCCGACATCCGGCGCCCCGCCAGAAAACGCGCCGTTGTGACGCCAACCAATTATTTCGGCCAAATAAACCCGGTTCCGATATCCGCCCTGGCCGGGCAGGCCCGCCGGAAAACCCGGGTTAATAAGTGGTGGCTTGCCATGCCAACGCTGGCCGCATTTTTTCTTTTTGCCGTTATTTTATTTTCCAACCTGAAACAAAATCTTGCCAACTCCGCTTCTGATATTTTTCGGGAAATTTCCGCGATTAGAACCAACTCGGCAAATCTGGAAATCAGCCGGACAATACAGCCCCTGGAAACAATCAACGCCGAAATTAAAAAAATGGCCCGCCAGACCGATTATTACGGCCTGCGCCCCCTGGCTTATCTCGGCGGAATAATCATCCCCTCGCTCGGCAAATTGCCGCAAGCCATGGAAGACGCGTCCTTGCTCAGCGACTTCAGTGTCAGCCTCGCCAAAAATATTTCTTATCTGGAAACCAACGCCCTTAACCTGATGGCATCGCAACAGGGGGAAAGATTAATTTTCACCCTAAACAATATCAAAAGGGACGCGGATAACGCGGAAAAACTCGCCTTACGCCTCTCTTCCGTAGCCAGAATTTTCGGAAAAAATTACAACTTGGCAAATCCCGCGCTTCCTTATCTGAAAGATTTTCTCGGCGGCTTGATCTCCTTGCTGGAACAGCCGAAAGACCAGCATATTTTATTGATTCTCCAAAATCCGTCGGAAATGCGTCCGGCCGGCGGATTTATAGGCAGCTTCGGAGATCTGACTTTAAACAGGGGAAGCTTGAAAGACATTCACATAGACGATATCTACAACGCCGACCGCCAGTTAAAAGCCAAACTGATTCCGCCGAAAGAACTGCAAGGAGTCACAACCAAATGGGGCGCCCGCGACGCCAATTGGTTTTTTGATTTTCCAACCTCGGCGAAAAAAGTCATTTCCCTGCTTGAGCAATCGGACCTTTATCAGTCAAAATCCGCGCAATTTGAAGGGGCAATTGCAATCAACACCAATGTCCTGAAAACCGTTTTTGAAATTATCGGGCCGGTAAAATTGGAAAAATACGGCCTGGAAATCAACAATAATAATTTTCTTGAAGAGATCCAGCGCGAAGTGGAAGTAGGACGCGACAAAAAACCCGGTCAAAATCCAAAACGCATCCTCTCCGCCCTTACCCCGCTGATAATGGAAAAACTGCAGTCCCTTGACGCGAACCGAAAAAAATCACTGATGGAAAAAGTCAAAGCGCACCTGACAAACAAAGACATCATGCTTTATTTCAAAGACTGGAAAATCCAGAACTTTTTTGAAAAAACAGGGATTGCCGGCGATATGCTCCGGTTGCCGAAAAATTTCTCCGGCGATTATCTGGCTGTCGTCAATGCCAATGTCGGCGGCGGCAAAAGCGACGCTTTTGTAAATCAAAAAATAATCCTGGAAAGCTCAATAGAATCGGACGGGCTAGTCACCAACGAACTTTCCATAACCAAAACCCACAGCGGGCAGAATGAAGAAGACTGGTGGTACCGGCTGCCGAATAAAACCTATATGAAAATTATGGTGCCGGAAAATTCAAGGCTAATCTCCGTAAAAGGAAATGACAAAGCCGCGGTTGCGGACAAAATAACCTATTCCCGTGAATATAAATATGACGCCGACCTGGCAAATATTGAAAAAAGCGCCGATTTGCTTTCAATATTCAAAACCTGGCTCGGAAGCGAGTTCGGAAAAAATTATTTCGGGACCTGGTTCACGACTCCGGCCGGAAAAACCAAAACTTTTTCCGTGCAATATGAAAGCGGCGTAAAACTGAATATCCGCGACAATATGCGCTACGAATTCATCTTTGAAAAGCAATCCGGCGCCAATGAAACTTTGGAATATTCCATTACTGCTCCGCCCGGATATTACTGGAAAGAATCAGACGGCAATATTTTCAAATACAGCGCTGAAAGCCCGAAAGCCCGGGAAAAAATTGAATTAACCCTGATTAAAGCTTAAAGACGCGTCTCCCAAAAACCCGAAACCCCCGCAAGGGGGTTTTGGGCAAATAAAAGATTATGAGTCTTGACCTAGAAACTTTAGAGTATTTATGAGGTAGATGGCCTTGGTCGTAATAAGGCTATCAAATTACTCTAAAATCGCTTGATCTGCTATTTATAACTGGCCACTCCCGGGTTTGGTTTCTACGCTCCTCCCCGTCTGTCCCGCAGCCACATTGACCTGTAAGTAAGCAACGCCCGGACTAAATCCCTTATCAAAAGGGCCACCACGCCCAAAATAATCAAAATCACCACCTGAGTCAGCGGATGGGTATTGATGAACGCGTTATAAATAAATTTCAAAACATCCCAATAACTGAATTCCGACATCAAAGCCGCGTTCCGAAAAACCTTGCTCACAAAAACATATCTGGCAAAAACTTTCAAAGCCAGCGCGAATAAGGCAACCTGTAAAACAATCAAGGGCATAATCCGCCGGAAAAACCACAAAACATAAATGCGCCACAAAATGCGGTTTTTCAGCAATTGGCTCACCTTATAATTTTTTGAAACTGATCCATCCATATAATTTCAATATAATACTATAACTCCACATCGGCGCTTAACTTTTCAAAAAGCCGCTTGGCCCTGAAAAGCCGCATTTTAAGCGTAGGGGTGGAAATTTTTTCAATCTTGCAAATATCCGCGTAAGACCTGTCTTCCAGATAATAAAGTTTCAGCACTTTTGCCAGATGCTCCGGCATTTTCGCGATTACTTTACCGACAACCGCTTTCGCGTCCTGCACTACCGCGAAATCAACGCCTTCTTCATCAACTTTTTCTTCATACAAAACCGGGTCCAGATATTCCACATTGGCGAGATTTTTCTTCAGTTTCTGATAATGCGTAAAGGCAGTATTCATCAGAATTTTATAAGCCCAGCTCTTGAATTCAATCCCCTTTTGTTTCTTAAAATTATTCGCATAGCGGTAAATCTTGGCAAAAGTTTCCTGAACCACATCCTCCGCTTCCTCATGGCTGTGAACCACGCCTAAACATTTGCGCAAAAAAGGCACCTCATATTTATCCACCAAAAACGTAAAATAAGACGGGTCGTCCAACGACAAACGCAGAATTTCTTCATCCTTAAAAGTATCCATATAGTGTTCTATTAGATTTTATATATAATACAACTTTTTAATGAAAAAAGAAAGGGGGCTAAATTTTATTTTGTGCGCGTTGGAGGGATCGGACCTCCGACCTTTTCAATGTCAATGAAACGCTCTACCACTGAGCTAAACGCGCGCATAAAAAGAACTGTGGGTATGGGAGGAATCGGACCTCCGGCCTCTGTCTTATCAGGACAGCGTTCTACCATTGAACTACATACCCTTCTTATATAGAAGCTCCGCTCTTTCCAGTTGGAATTTCAGCGCCGCCGGAATAGTTGAAGCGTCTCTGCTGAAAGCTTGGTTTAAATTGCGTGCCAGAAACCGAGTGGCAGAAACCAGGCAAAAAATAACTATGATTAACATTAAAATGCCTATTGCCAAAAAAGTCAATTCTTTCCTGTTTTTTAAGTTAATATTCATGCCAAAGATAATTTATTGGGAAAAAACCTTTCCCTTGATTAAAATTTCAAAATTATTTTCCGCCCGGCGGTTCAAATCAAAAGAATTAAAACCGACAAAATACTTGCTGTCCTCAATAAATTTCAGGAATTTGGTGAAGTTCTGATAGCGGCCGTAACTGGTCAGAATAAAACTGTCTGTCCCGGGTTCCTTGTCCGTTCCCCCTGTTTCGGCGTCAAACCGGAAACCAAACCCCAGCTGGTTGCTTTTGGCAGCCAATTCCATTTTTTTTGGAAATTCTATCAGCTGTTCTTTGGCCGGCAAAATGCCCTGAATGGACGGCAGTAATTTATCCGCCCGCTCAGCGCCGGAACGGAGCGACACCAAAGATTCAAACACCTGGAGCTGAAGCGCCAAGTCCCGCCTTTGGCTGCGGATTAAATCCGCCCGCCGCGCAATGTCCCTGCCGGTAAAAAAAACCAAGAGCGCCAGTATTAGTACCAGGCCGGCGCTGATTGACCCGTTAATTAAAATCCACCGTTTGAAATCCATAACTATACTTCTATTATATATTAGAACTTATCTTAATAATAATTTACTCTTGCCAAATAAAAAATTTTGATACATCATATTCAAAATATGACTTTAACTG